>CADCOF010000305.1 GCA_902802975.1 uncultured Ruminococcus sp.
ATTTTCATTTCTTAATTTTCCTCCATATAAAACTCTTTGTACCACTTGGAAAATTTTCTCAACCCGTCACGCAAAGACGTGCTTGGCTTGAATCCATAATCTCTTTCAAGCGCATCAGTATCCGCATAAGTGATCGGCACATCACCCGGCTGCATCGGAACAAGCTCTTTGTGAGCATCGAAATCATAATCCTCCGGAAGTACACCTGCACGTACAAGCTCCTCGGAAAGTATTTGCACAAAATCGAGCAGATTCTCCGGCTGATTGTTGCCGATGTTATAAACAGCATACGGAGGAATTGGAAGACCGTCCTCACCGTTTTTCTTTTCCGGCGCACCCTGCATAACTCTTACAACGCCCTCTACAATATCGTCAACATATGTAAAATCACGCTTGCAGTTGCCGTAATTAAATATCTTTATCGTTTCACCGTTTACAAGCTTGTTCGTAAATCCAAAGTACGCCATATCGGGACGACCGGCAGGACCGTAAACAGTAAAGAAACGAAGCCCTGTTGACGGAATATTGTACAGCTTTGAATAAGCGTGAGCCATTAACTCATTTGATTTTTTCGTTGCTGCATACAGTGAAACGGGATTATCTACCTTATCATCAGTAGAATACGGAACCTTTTTGTTGGAACCATACACAGACGAACTTGAAGCATAAACCAAATGATCCACCGGATTATTTCGGCATGCCTCTAATATATTGAAAAATCCTACCAAGTTAGATTCAATATACGCCTCGGGATTTGTGATGGAATATCTTACCCCTGCCTGAGCCGCTAAATTCACCACAACTGTCGGCTTATATTTTTCAAAAACAGACTCTACCAACTCTTTATCGGCAATATTTCCTTTTATGAAGGTGAAGTTAGGATTCTTGTTGAGCTCTTCCAAACGATATTCTTTGAGTCTGACATCGTAATAATCATTAACACTGTCGATACCTATAATAGTCGCAGTCGGCACATCAATAAGCAATCTTTTAACAAGATTTGCTCCTATAAACCCGGCTGCTCCGGTAACTAATAGTACTTTTCCATCAAGACTGATATTAGTCATTCAAACACTCCCAAAACATTATTAATCATTTGTAACTATTCGGAGCCTCTCTTAAAAAATATTTTCAACTTATAAAACTGTACTCTCAACTTCATCAATATTAAAAAGCAGTGACTGAAAGACAGAAAATCAGAGGGGTTCTGAATAACTACAATCGTTTATCAAAAAAATAAGAAGCTGTACAATTAGAAATGCACCCAACTGCACCCAAAAAGGCAAAAAGTGTACTTGTATCAAAATCTACGCACAAATGGTTGGAGTGGCAATAATTACCAGCTCGGTTTCACCGCCGTAGGCAGCAGCTTTATCTGTAGTTGTATGTAAATTCAGCTTTCTTTTGCCTGCTCTCGCTTCACGGAAGAAACGCTCTATCTCATCGTCCTGAATGGGACTGATAAACTGATTAAGCTTTTCTGCTTTCGCCTCTGTCGTTGTTATTGCCGTTACTTCATGGTTCTGCGCCAAAAGCACCGCAAGGGAAAGCCCTACATATCCTACACCCGCAACTGTGATTTTCATTTAGAATTTCCTCTCTTTTCTTCGCAAAATCAAAAGCATTTGCACCCAACTGCACCCAAAAAGGCAAAAAGTGTACTTGTATCAAAATCTACGCACAAATGGTAACCGACGTATCCGAAAGACGGGGTATTGTAATGAGCTCCGCTTCTCGGGTCAAGACAAACACAATCAATGATCTGCCGTTTATATAACAAACGGACATAGTGCCTTCATGATAGGGAGATCAAAAGACATGCATACCATAGCCTCATAAAAGCTCCATTGTCTAACAATATTATCATTATTTCTTTAAAAAGTCAATATTGACTTTTCCACAATCTATTAAATATCGATCGCAAAAAATTGTAAACATAACACTATAAAATAAAAATAATATCCAAAATAAAACTGTGTTTCTATTTTTTGTTAAACTTAATCATAACACCTATTGCATTATCATTGGTATTTTGATATAATTATTCACAACAATAAGGCAGACTATACCGGCTGCCCATGAAAAGGAGCGAATACTTCATGAGATTGTTAAAAAACAAAATAGCAGTGATTTCCATTGCAGCATCACTGACATTATTGTTAACCGCCTGTACAAAAGAACAAATACCTTTTGATTTTGACAGCATAAGAGAATGGTTATCATCAATTTTTGAATCAGCCGAAAACACATCGTCGACAGTTTCGGAATTAACCGAAGATACATCATCGACAGTTTCCGAGCCAATCGAAATCACATCCTCAAACACACCATCTGATACATCATCAGTTCAGCTAACGGACTCAGGTATTATGGTCGGCAAAACATATGTTGTAACGGGAATTACGCATTACCTTTCCATTAAAGATGCACCCTCAATCAATAACAGCCACGAACTAGGGAAAATGAAAGAAGGCGACAAATTGGTTGTCAATACCCAAGACGTATACGGCGACAAAGGTGAGTATTGCCACATAACAGCAAAAAGCGGAGATGCAAAAGGCAAAACCGGATATGTACTAAAATCATTTATAGCCCTCGCCGGTGAAAAGAATAACGAGACTTCTTCTGCAGCTGCAAGCAGCGCGCCCCAAAAACAGGCAGCCGCATCTTCTACGGTTTCATCTTCCGCGGCTGCTTCTTCCGCGGCACCTGTAGTATCCGTAGTACCGTCTGCACCAAAAATTATTAACCAAGTCGAGGATATACAAAGAAAAACAAATTCGGAAAATGCCAACACAAACTCAGATACAAATTCTCCGGATCGATCACAGACTCAAGTACAAGAAAGCAAGACATCAGGCGAAATGTTCACTGATTATGTATCATTGCTTCGTGATTACGCAGAATCGGGTGAATGGAAAAACAACTGCGAAAATCCCACGGGCGGTGATCCCCAATGGTGCGATGAAGTGTCGTACAACATAATTGATCTTGATGAAGACGGTGTTCCCGAAATGCTTGTTTGGGGATCATCACAAAAATACAGCGGTCCCAGACCTATGACTGCATCATCATTTTGCGTAATAGACAATGGCAATGTCAAGACGATAAAATCAGGCTCTACGTGCGGCGGAACTATGGGCGGAACATCTGTAAATCTTTGTCAGGAAAAATCAAGCGGCAAATTTATGATATGTCACGGCTCTTATACAGGCGGCTTTGGAGGACAGGCGGGTTCCTCCGCTTACTATTCATATTCGGGCGGCTCGCTTTCGCAGCAGGCATCTACGTATAAGGTAAAATACTCAACGGCAGGTTACGGAACAGATGAATTCAAGGTCAACGACTCGCCAACAACAGAAGACGCAGTTGATGCCAAGAACGCAGAGTACGAAATGATATATTATCAGGATATTTCTTCAAAGCTCACAACATATTGATTGTGATCACTAAAAAACAACAGAAAGCAGAGTTATAATATGAAAAAATGTGCATCTTTTATCTTGGCCGTTATAATGGTCGTAAGTATCCTCACATCCTGCGCGGGTAACGAACAGGAGTACATCGATATTAATGATAATACTTTTATCAACGATTATACCGATACAGTCGAAACTGCATATGAAGAAACAGATATTGTCGGTACCGATCTTTATAACCAATTGTTTGACATAAACAACAAGGTCACTGTCAATATTAATATGACAAAAGAAGAGATTGGAAAGCTTCAGGAAGATTATAAAAAATACACTGATAAGGACGAAAACACCAAGTCGGAGACCTACCGAAAGGCTGATGTGACATTCACCATAAACGATAAAAGCTACACTGTAGATGAGGTGGGAATACGCCTGAAAGGCAACATGAGCATCAGACCGTTTTATTCATTTACAGGGACGCCTAATCTGTGCAGCTTTAAGCTTAGCTTTGACGAGACTTTCGATAATAAAGAAAGATATCCCGACGACGCCAAAGAATGGACTGCCGCTGAAAGAGAAAAACGAAAAAAGCGCACGTTTGCTACTCTCGATAAGCTCGATCTAAAATGGAATATCAGCTACGACGAAACAAACATCAGAGAAATATATGCAACACAATTGTTTAGTTCACAGGACTTGATGGTACAGAATATCGGTCTTTCTCAGCTGACCTTAAATGGAAACAATTACGGTCTGATAAAAATATACGAGCCTGTTGATAAAAAGTTTTTGGAAAAACGTCTTCCAAAAGCAGCACAGGACGGCGATCTATACAAATGTATATGGACGGAATGCGACAGCAGCGGAAACAAGACAGGCAAATGGCATGGTGTTGATTACAGCACCGATAATTCCTACGGTATACAAGACAACGAGAACGGAATAAAGTACAACTTTAATCTGAAAACAAACAAAAAATCATCGAAGCACGAAACGCTTATCAATTTCCTTAATGTGATAAACAAGCCCGGCGTCAGTAAGGAGGAGTTGGAACAAGTGCTGGATGTTGACGCTTACGCAAAGTTTATGGCTGCCGAATATTTTGCAGGCGATCCCGATGACATGAGAAACAATTTCAACAATCACTATATATATTTCCGTAAAGACAACGGGAAAGCAGTTTTCATTGTATATGACAACGACCGCACCATGGGGATTACATACGGCATGAACAAAAACTGCGCAGAGATCAACCCATTCTCAAATTCCTCGATAACAATGGGAGAGCAGAAAAATAAGCTCATCAAAGACACAATCACAAGCGATGCGCGTGGGGATTTCACCTTACATCAGAGATAAATATTCAGCGGCACTTGATGAACTTTCGAAGTCCGATATATTATCAAGCGACGCTAAATTCAATGAGATGTATGAAAAGGCAAAAGCCAACTACGAAGACATTATCACACCATATATGGAGTTTGCGAATCAAGAAAAGAGCTTTGTATTTAGTCTCGATGGAAATGCAAAGGGCGGAATGAAAGAGAATATGTCGTTTGAACAATACAGGTCTCAAATAATCGAAACATATACAAGCGCAATATAATTAACAATAAAAATAAATTTATCACCCGCGTCCAACATAATGTTAGGCGCGGGTTTGCAGTTTTTATTACTTAGAATTTATGAGCGTAATGTCAGCGATAACTGCCATACAGGCTTTTGAATCGTTTTTTGTCCTCGTACATTGCCTTGTCAGCGCGGCGGAATATAAGTTCAACGGTAGTGTCATTCGCTCTGCTCTCGGAAATGCCAATTGACGCAGAGTATCTGAACCATTGATCTTTATTCTCTTGATTATATGACTCAGCAAAGCTTTTTTTCAAACTTTCCAAAATTGCATAGCGTGATTCGTAATCGCTGCCTTCAACAATGACAACAAACTCATCGCCGCCAATTCTGAACACAGGAGAATGCTTGAACGCATTGCAAACCATTCTGCAGCATCCCAAAATATATTGGTCGCCTGCTTTATGTCCATTCTCGTCGTTTATCTTTTTCAAATTGTTTACATCCACCATCACTATTGCGAACAAAATCTCGCCTTGAGAAAGCAATTTGTTGAGTTCACTTATTTTTCTCGCATACGCTGACTTGCTTCCAACGCCGGTCAGCGTGTCTTTGTTGTTTTCTTCGCTGAGCAAGTCGATCTGCTTTTTCTTATTTTCGATATCCTCTTCGGCTTTTTGCTTATCTCTCTGCAAATCAAACATGTCCGTCAGATAATTTATAATATTTATCTGCATTGTGCGTATGCCTTGATATATTGCGCCGATTTCATCGTTTGCTTTTATTGGCAGGTCTATTACGCCCGCCTCTTTGTAGCTTAGTCTCTCAGCCGGCTTGAATTTTTTCATTTCACTCGTCATTAAATTCAAAGGCTTAACTACTGTCCTGTCTACAAAAAGCGTTGCAATAATCTGAACAATCACAGTAAGCAGCAATGCGCCCAAAAACAAATATATCTTGAACTCCGCACGTTCGCGCATTACGTCTTCCATATCGAAATAACATCCGACAACGCATGAAAGCTTCCCGTCCGAGCTATATACAGGTGAGTACGCCGAACACAACCAGCCCCAGTCTCCGTTTGAGATTGTAGGTTTTTTTAGTTCTTCCGAATCCAATCCGACAAGCTCTTCCTCGCGCTCCTCGTAATACCCCGTTTCATAGATAGGCTCATCGGACGCGTCAATAAGATACATGTCTTCTATCGCGTTTTCTTCGTCCAATGCGATTATATAGATATACTTGATATCCTTCATGTTGCCAAGATATGTATCTATAAATTCCTGCGTTTCGGAATATTTTTCCCATAAGCTGTGGCGTGTAAGGTAATCTTTAATAAGTTCTTCGTTTTCTTCTTCCTCTGCTTTTATACGCAGCTGCTGAAACTCATCAGACTCTGCGGCTTTTCGAAGTTCTGACAAATAATCACCGTCAACGAATGACGCAAAATTCTCAGCGTTGTCGGCTGCACAGCGTTTGTAGTATTCATCGCTCTGATTTGCACCTGTATAAAAGGCTACCGATGCCGTTCCGAAAGCAACCGCAAGGATTGTCACAATAATAAACAAATGCATTTTGGCCTTTATGGAGAACTCTCGATTTTTTCATGCCTTTATACCTCACTCATCAATAAATAGCTCTATCATCATTGATCTTAATTATATCATATATAACATTAAAATACAATATGTTAATAGTTTTTTAGGCAAATTACACCTAAAATTATTTGAAGACTGATAAATGCGCATATGGATCTTGTAAATTCTATGAATATATATTATAATTATAAACGAGTTAATTAATACAAACGGCAAGCAATTGAA
>CADCOF010000306.1 GCA_902802975.1 uncultured Ruminococcus sp.
TGGGAGCTTAGCTCAGCTGGGAGAGCATCTGCCTTACAAGCAGAGGGTCATAGGTTCGAGCCCTATAGTTCCCACCATTTTTTTTAGTATGGAGAGTTGAGAGTTGAGTTGTTTTGCTAATTCCGCATTCTTCTCAACTCTCGAAACTTCACACTTATAAAATGTTCTTAATGGGATTTTTTCAGTGACGTTCACATAAATGAGCAAATTTATAATTGTTCGTGATTATGCACAATATATTTGTTCCGTTTGTCACACTGAACGCAGTGAAGGGTCTTAAAAGATTCCTCACTACGTTCGGAATGACAAGTTTTTTGTGCAATTTTCGTATCAAAGAAACAATAAGAATATGCAAAGAAAACAGCGGAGAACGATAACAAATCGAACTCCGCTGTTTTTGTATTTTATGCTGTTATCGGCTTGCCGATATTTTTGTTGCTTTCCATACCAACGCTTGCGCGAAGTACTGCGAGTGCGAAGGTTATCATGAAAATGCACAGATAATAACTGGAATACACATGCAGAAAGCAAAGAGTTTATAATCTGTTTACTTGTTCGAAAGCTTCAGCTCCTCGGAAAATTTAGTTGAAATTCGATATGTTTTGTGATATAATCCTTACTAACAGAGTAAAAGGGGCTATTATTTTTATGGCAAAATTCAAAACCGAAAATCTTCAGCAAACCGAAGCACTCGGAAAGCGTATCGCCGAAAAGCTTACCGGAAATGAAGTGATAGCTTTTTTCGGAGATTTGGGCGCAGGAAAAACTACAATCACTCGATCTATAGTGAAAGCTCTTGAGTCTGACAATGATGTATCGAGTCCGACATTTGCTATAGTAAATGAGTATAAAGGTAAGTTTAATATTTATCATTTTGATATGTATCGTATTTCCGGGTGGGACGACCTGTACTCAACAGGATTTTTTGATTATCTCGACAATGGCATTCTTATTATCGAATGGAGTGAGAATATCGAAAATGCTCTTCCGGATAAATATATTCGAATATGTATTGAAAAAGGAGCAAGCGATACCGAAAGAATATTTGATGTTGAGGGGCTGGAAATATGAAAATATTGGCGATTGACACATCTGCAAAATCAGCGTCTGTTGCTGTCACTGAAAACGGTGAGATAAAAGGCGAGTTTTTCATAAATACAATGCTCACTCACAGTGAAACACTTATGCCAATGATAGACGGAGTTTTGAAAAATACAAAAATCAGTATCAGAGACATAGATTGTTTTGCGGTCAACTGCGGTCCCGGTTCATTTACCGGACTTCGAATAGGTATAGCTGCAGTAAAGGGCTTGGCGTATGCGCTTAACAAGCCCTGTGCGGGCGTGTCCACATTGGAATCGATGACATATAATTTCATGCGCGAAAAAGCGTTGATATGTGCCGTTATGGATGCACGGTGCAGCCAGGTGTATAATGCATTATTCGATATATCGGGTGCAGCCTTTACACGAGTTTGCGAAGATCGGGCAGTGCGCATAGAGGAACTCGAAATTGAACTCAAACAATATGACAGGGATATTCTCCTTGTGGGTGATGGTGCTAAACTGTGTTACGACAAACTTCGCAAAGGCAATAACAGAATACTTTTAGCGAATGAAAGCGTGAGATTTCAGCGAGCGTCAGGTACGGCATTTGCTGCCGAACTTTTGGCGCAGAAGGGCGAATTGATCACGGCAAACGAACTTATGCCCAAATATTTAAGACTGCCGCAAGCTCAAAGAGAGCTTATAGCTAAACAAAAAAATACAAATGGAGGAACATTGTTATGAAAATTGCAGTTGGCGCAGATCACGGTGGATTTTGTATAAAGGAAGCAGTGATCGGGTATCTAAAAGAAAAGAATATTGAATATAAAGATTTTGGCTGCTACAGCGAAGAGTCGGTAGATTATGCTGTTTATGCGAAAAAAGTAGCCGATGCAGTTGCAAGCGGGGATTACGATAAAGGAATTCTCTGCTGCGGTACGGGAATAGGAATATCCATAGCGGCCAACAAAGTCAAGGGCATTCGTGCGGCTGTGGTTACCAACGAGTACTGCGCAGAAATGACGCGCCGCCATAATGATGCAAATATTCTTGCTATGGGCGGAAGAGTAATAACACCGGAACAGGCAGTTAAATTCACTGATATTTTCCTCAACACCGAATTTGAAGGCGATCGTCATATTCGCAGAATAGCACAGATCACTGCTATTGAAAACGGCGAAAATTTATAAATTGTTAAATTTAAACGCACAAAGCCTTAGCCAAAGACTTTGTGCGTTATAATTATGCAAATATAATCATATTGGTTAGTGATAAAAGCAGAGTTGTCACACTAATTTTCATTCGCTGTCCGCATACTCGAACTTGTGAACCATGTTTCCGTTAACTTCAATGTCTTCCAGGAAGCCCTCAGCATCACAAGTGAAAATAAGACCGTTGTTGAAAAGCTCTTTGAAAATAAGCGAAGTTCTGTTTGTGTCGGTGTTCATTGCTATTCCTATGACGGCAAACATACTTCCGTCGTAGCAGCGGTATTTTCCGAGCTTTGCCTGACGGCGTTCAGGCGCGATTGCTGCCGCCGGTTCAGGTGCAGGCGCTTCTTCCGGTACAGGTTTGGAGTACTCCAGACTGTTTCTCGTTTGTGCCTCAGATATCACTTCTGATTGAGTGTTATTCTTTGTTCGTTCCTCAAAATCTGCGTAGTTAAATTCACCATTGTTCAAGAGCATTACACGCGCGCCGTTTGCCGGTATCATAACATGTGAATGATTGTTATCGACTCTGTATGTGCTGCCGTCTGTCAAAATGTCTGTCAGGACGCAGCCGCCGCTTATCGGAAAATCTATCCAGTATTCGGAATCGGAAATATTCAGCGCAACAATTATGGTTTGATTGGCTGATGAACGCTTATATACAAGCTGTTCATTGCGAATGAGAATATTTTCGTAATTACCAATACAAAGTGCCTCGAAATTTTCTCTGATTGCCGAAAGTCTCCCGATATGTGGAACAAGGCTATGCGTTCTTGCAAGCGGTGTGTCAAGTTTCAGACATGGGCGCAGCATTTGATCGCTTTCTCTTGTGCGCATACCCTCGATAGCCCACTCGCTGCCGTAGTAGATTGACGGTACGCCCGGCATGGTAAACATGACTGTGTAGGCGTTTTTCATGTGAGCGGGGTTGCGAATAACGGAGCCTATTCTGTTTACGTCGTGATTATCGAGGAAGTTGTACAGACAGAGATTTTTGTACAACCCGCCGTTAGAGAATTGTCTTTGAAGAGAGTGTGCAATTTCAAAATAATTTTTGTCATTGTGGGAGGAATAAATTCCCTTATAGCACTCGTAATTTGTTACCGAGTCCATCATTTCGGGGTTAGCCCAGCGATTATAGTCTCCGTGAATTATTTCGCCCATAAGCCAGAAATCGGGGTTCTTATTTTTGCAGAAACGGCGGAGAACTTTAAAGAAATTCGGTTCGATGCAGTCTGCCGCGTCAAGGCGCAGACCGTCGATTTTGAATTCATCTATCCACATTGAAACTGCGCCGATCAGGTGATCAACAACAGCCTGATTATATAAATTCAGCTTAACGAGGTCGTAGTGACCGCTCCAGCCTTCATACCAAAACGGATCGTCATATGGCGATCTGCCGTTAAATGTGAGGTTTTGAAACCAGCTGCAATACTGCGAGTTGGACCCATATTTTTGAACGTCCTTAAAAGCCCAGAACGATCTCCCGACGTGATTGAACACTCCGTCAAGGACGATTCTAATACCGTTTTCGTGCAATTTTTCGCAGATGCGTTTAAAACTTTCGTTATCACCCAAGCGGCAGTCTATTTTATAGTAATCACTTGTGTCATAACCGTGCTTGAGTGACTCGAACACCGGACCCAGATATACGGCATTAACGCCCATCTTTTTCAGATGAGGTATCCATTCGATCAGTTTATCAAGTCTGTACTCAGTTTTTCCGTCATTGTACTCGGGACATCCGCAAAATCCCAGCGGATAAATGTGATAAAAGACGGATTTGTTTACCCATTGTGACATTTTCATTCACCTTTCGTTGCTTATCTTGCCTGATTGAATCAATTTTTACTCGATTCAAGGTCGCTGCTTCATTGCCTTTCGGAAAATTTGCATCTTATACATTATACAACAAATTGCGGCAAATTGCAACTATTATTAAGGATTTTTCATGAAATTTTCACAAGGCAGGCGGGCAGTACGCGTTGATAGTTAGTTTGCTGCGATAGTCTATTTTCGCGCCACGGCGCGGCTGCCGCGCCTTACTTTTATGTAGGGCGCGGGCTATATTGTTTGAAATACAAATATAGTAAACGACATTAATCTTTTCCCAAACACTTTTTTCAGTGTTGAGAGTGGAGTTGTTTTCAATTCGCAATTCGCAATTCGAAATGCGTAATTAATGCTCGATCTGAGTCCATCACTCTCGACCACAATTTTTCACACTGCACAA
>CADCOF010000307.1 GCA_902802975.1 uncultured Ruminococcus sp.
GAATTTCATTTCTCTATTTTAGTTTAAAGTCGTCACCATCACCCCCAACCCCCTCTTCCTCAAGGAAGAGGGGGCTTTGGCGTGGCAACAGCACCGACCGAGCCGGCAGGCGAGACCCACGAGCGCATAAAAGCTACTCATACAAAGAATTAAAACGCGTATTGGGAGCGGCGGCACGCCGCCGTTAAATTTTTAAAAAAATAGCTTGATAGAATACATAAAAAATGGTATAATGAGTGTAATTGTTGATCTTACACGATCTAATCAGTCATGAAAGGCAGAGAATTAAAGATGAGAGAAAATCTGTACCGCACTCATAACTGCGGTGAGCTAAACGAGAGCAATATCGGGCAGGACGTAAGAGTTGCCGGCTGGGTGGAGAATATCCGCGACCACGGCGGCGTTATGTTCCTCGATATCAGAGATCAGTACGGCGTTGTTCAGGTGGTCGTACATGATGACGAGCTGCTTAAAAATATAAATAAAGAATGCACCGTTACCGTGTCCGGCAAGGTGGTAAAGCGCGATGAGGATACAATAAATCCTAAAATCGCAACAGGTATGGTTGAAGTCCATACAGATTCGATCACCGTACTCGGAAAATGCAAAACAAACCTTCCTTTTGAAATATCAAGCGCAAAGGACGTTAAAGAAGATGTTCGCCTGAAATACAGATTCCTTGATCTCCGCAACAAAAAATTACATGATAACATCGTTTTAAGAAGTGAAGTTATATCCTACCTTCGTGAGCAAATGAAGAAAATGGGCTTTTTGGAGATTTCTACTCCCATACTCTCAACTTCATCTCCCGAGGGCGCAAGAGATTACCTCATTCCCAGCCGTAAGCATAAGGGCAGATTCTACGCGCTGCCGCAGGCTCCTCAGATATTCAAACAGCTTTTGATGGTGTCCGGCTTCGACAGATATTTTCAGATTGCACCATGCTTCAGAGATGAGGACGCTCGTGCCGACCGTTCGCCCGGCGAGTTCTATCAGCTCGATTTCGAGATGGCTTTCGCAGAGCAGGAGGACGTGTTCGCTGTTGCCGAGCAGGTTTTGTACAACACATTTGTAAAATTCGGCGGCAAGCAGGTTAGCAAGCCCCCGTTTGTGAGAATTCCGTATAAAGAAGCAATGATTAAGTACGGAACAGATAAGCCCGATCTTCGAAATCCGCTTGTCATCACAGATATTTCCGATATGTTTGTAGAGACGGATTTTAAGCCGTTCTGCGGCAAGACAGTTCGTGCGATAAATGTTCCGAATTGTGCCGGTCAGTCAAAGAGCTGGTTCAAGAAGATGGAGGAGTTCGCACTTTCTATCGGTATGAAGGGCTTGGGCTACGTTAAGGTCAGAGACGATATGACGTTCGACGGTCCGATCGACAAATTCCTCCCCGCTGAAGATAAACTCAAGCTTATCGAGAGAACAGGCTTGCAGCCGGGTGCTGTGTGCTACTTTATCGCCGATTCTGCCGAGGACGCGCCTAAGCTTGCCGGACAGATCAGAACAGAAGTTGCCACGAGACTTGATATTATCGATAAAGATAAATTTGAGTTCTGCTTTATTGTTGATTTCCCGATGTATGAGTATGACGACAACGGCAAGGTCATCTTTACTCATAACCCGTTCTCAATGCCGCAGGGCGGTCTTGAGGCACTGAATACTATGGATCCCGTTGATATCCTTGCTTATCAGTACGATATTGTGCTCAACGGCGTGGAGCTTTCGTCGGGTGCAGTCAGAAATCACAGCGTTGACATAATGAAAAAGGCTTTCGATATCGCCGGCTACAGCGAAGAGGAGCTTAAAGCGAAGTTCACCGCTTTGTACAATGCGTTCCAGTATGGCGCGCCGCCGCATGCAGGTATGGCACCGGGCGTTGACAGAATGCTCATGCTGCTGACAGGCGAGGAGAATATCAGAGAGGTCATCGCTTTTCCGATGAATTCAAATGCGCAGGATCTTCTTTTGGGTTCGCCCGGAGAAGTAACGGAACAGCAGCTGCGCGAGGTTCATATAAAAATCAGATAATACGAAAGGAAGCTGACATATGGTCACACGAGAAGATATTATCAATATCGCAAGACTTTCAAAGCTGTATATTGCCGAAGAAGATCTTGACGATATGACAAAGGCAATGGACGAGATCGTTAAATTTGCCGATAGTATCAACAGTGCATCCGAAAAAGGCGTCGAAGAATTTGACAATATCAATAATCTCATAAATGCCTTTCGCGAGGATACAGTCGTACCGTCATATGACCGTGACGAAATACTCAAAAATGCGAATGATACGGGCGAGGGTCATTTCCTCGTCCGCAAGAGGGTGTAATTATGGCAGAAGGAATAATTAAACGTTTGGGCAAAATGCTCGATGAAAAGCAAATCTCATGCACGGAGCTTACCGAAAAGTATCTCTCTGCGATTGAGTCGTCAAACGGTGATCTGAATGCGTATGTAAAGGTTACACCCGACGAGGCACTTGCTGCTGCAAAAGCTGTTGACGAAAAAATAGCAAGCGGAGAGGGAAGAGGTACGCTTGAGGGAATACCCATGACCCTCAAAGACAATATTTCGACAAAGGGTATTGAAACTACTTGCTGTTCAAAAATACTTGAGGGCTATAAGCCTATATATAATGCAACGGTTTGGGAAAAACTCAGCGGCGAGGGCGCAGTTTTGCTTGGCAAAACTAATATGGACGAGTTTGCAATGGGGTCATCTTGCGAGACGTCGTGTTTCGGCGGCGCAAATAACCCGCATGATATATCGTGCGTTGCAGGCGGCAGTTCGGGCGGCGTTGCGTCCGCTGTCGGTGGAAATATCGCGCCTTACGGCTTAGGTTCGGATACAGGCGGTTCTATCCGTCAGCCCGCAAGCTTCTGCGGAATAGTCGGATTGAAGCCAACTTACGGTGCAGTTTCCAGGTACGGTCTTATTGCGTATGCGTCAAGTTTCGATCAGATCGGACCGCTCACAACTACCGTTGAGGACGCTGCAATTGTGTATGACGCTATTTCGGATTATGATCCAATGGATTCCACAAGCAGAGGCAATTGCGGAAAAAATACGGTTTCTACGCTCAAAAACGACATTAAGGGCATGAAGATCGGTATCGCCGAAGAGTATTTCGACGGAGTTCCGGGCGATATCTGCGAGGCAGTCGAAAAAGCAGTCAAGGTGTATGAGTCTATGGGCGCAGAGATAGTTCGGTTCAAGCTGCCGTCACTCAAGTCGGCACTTCCGGTGTATTATATTCTCGCCTGCGCCGAGGCGTCTTCCAATCTTGGCAGATACGATGGTATCAGATACGGTTACCGTACATCGAATTATAATGATATAAACGAAATGGTATGCAAAACAAGAAGTGAAGGTTTCGGCGCAGAGGTGAAACGCCGCATACTTCTTGGCACATATGTGCTTTCCGCAGGATATTATGACGCTTACTACAAAAAGGCTCAGAATCTCAGAGGTTCTATCGTGAACGCCTTTGCCGATGCTTTCAAAAGCTGCGATGTTATTATTGCGCCTACAGTGCCGAATACAGCTTTCAAAAAGGGCAGTGCGATCAGTGACCCGATACAGACATATCTTACCGATATATGCACAGTACCCGTAAATATAGCGGGATTGCCCGGTATCAGTATCCCCTGCGGCTTTGACGGCAGCGGAATGCCGATTGGTATGCAGCTTATCGGTGATAAGTTCTCCGAAGATGTTATACTCAATGCAGCATGGTCATATGAAAATGCCATGAGCGGAGAAGTATTTAAGCCGTCAACCTACGGCGTTAGTCTATAAGTATGAGGAGGTAACGCTCATGCAATATGAGATGGTCGCAGGCTTTGAAACACATGTGGAGCTTGCTACAAATACAAA
>CADCOF010000308.1 GCA_902802975.1 uncultured Ruminococcus sp.
CGCATTCCGAATTGAATTCCGCATTCCGAATTAGCAAAACAACTCCACACTGAAAAAAGTGTTTGGGAAAAGATTTATGTCGTTTACTATAAATGTAGGACGCGGGCTTTGTTGTGTGTTACAGATAAATTATGTGCGCGTATTAGTCAAAATGGTATTGGGAGGTTACGTAGGGAAGTAATGCTTTGAGCAAAGCACTGCCGCCGTTGCGCTTGATGTATCCAATCAGTACTTCTGCTAAATACTTGTCTTCATCGCCCACAGCATATATGGCTTTTCGCAGGGCTGCTTCATCGCTGAATTCATAATGAGAATCGGACGCTGTTTCGCGGTCGAGACTGTATTTGTCAAATGTGCCGTTGTCATTCACAAATACCGAAAGGAACCACAATCTGTCATCATCAAGCTGAATTCTCATTCGCCATTTGTTGATGATCTTGTCATGTATCGCACTTCTTCCGCCCGGTCGGTTTTCGCGCACTTTTCCTTCATATTTTTGTATATACGCCAGTGAGTAAGTCTTGTATTCAGCGGCTTTTTGCTTAGGCACTGTATAAATATACTTCTCCATGCCATCTGTTTTTACGAGAATACTCGGTCTGATCATAAAATCTCCATGATATATGTTTCTTCCGTGGAATTGTATCTCACCGTCCGGCATTACAGCCTTAGGGTAGATCAAAACATTGCCGTAATCAATATCTTCTTGCGGCAGCAGCCACCACGCCGAATATCCATCTTGCTGAATGGGAGCTTGCTCCTGTATCGTCGCACTCACAATCGGTTTAGCTTTTCTGATCTGCGGGTCACTCATGAACAATTCGGCTTCTTCTTCCGAAAGCAAAAACACCTCATCTTTGCATTGCGGACCGATCTTGATTTCATCTATTTGCTTAGGCACAATTATGTTTTTCTCTTCCGTATTGAATGCCTGATAAAAAAACTGTCCGCAGCACACCTCTCTAGCAAGGCTATTCCCCCACATGGTGTACCATTGATTTCCGTAGGCTTTGTTCCCGTCACAGTATCCGGATACAATAAGACATTCTTCCGATATAAGCAGCATCACGTCTTCCTCAATATTCAGTATTCTCCATTTAACAGGCTGATCGTCCTGAGGATATCTGCCAAACTCGATCAAATCTCCAATCTTTAGCCCGAATTCGGTTTTTAATTCTGCCTTCCACATCTTAACAACAGGATCAAATGGAGTTCCCGAAATTATGCAGCGACATTTGTAATGATCGCTGATTGCACGAGCCAAAGGTTTTTTGATCTTATCAAACGCGCTCTTTGTTGAAGGATGTACAATAATGCTTCGACCTCTTGCAGAGATAGACCCGATATTTTCGAATTCATAAACATCACGATTAAATTTATCATCACTAAACTGCGCAGAATGAGATAAGATATTCTTCCAATCAAAATTATCAATTATTGCGTCCGCGTCGCTTTTCTTTGCGCCATAAACTTTTATCCCGGTATTATTATTCATTGTTAAACCTCCGTTTTTTGTCGATCTGTTCGCTGGGTACACTGCAAATTTTTCATCTTAATTTATTATATCATAATGTTTCTGTTTTGACTAGTTTTTTATTTGAATTTTGAACGATTTTTTACATATTTTATTTGCCTGTTGCCTATTCCGACTAAATGTGATAATATTATAGTGAGGATTTTTTTCTTCTCAAACGACTAATATATGGAGGTGTACGTATGGGTTGCGCTGAGGATTCTCTCCGAAAGTATATTGAAGGCGACAGACAGGCTTTTTCCTCAATTATTAATGAATTTAAAGATTCAATAATATTTTTTATTTCTACATATGTTAAAGACCCGCATACCGCCGAGGACATTGCCGCAGACTGCTTTGCACAGCTGGCTGCCTATCCCTCTAAATTTTCATTCCGTTCATCGCTGAAATCGTATCTGTTTTCTATGGCACACAACATGGCGGTTAATCACATTCGCCGCCACTCGCGTATCACTTTTCTTGAAACGTCGCCCGATATCGCTGCCGATGATGAGTTTGAACGTCTGGAAAGCTCCATGCTCGCAGATGAACGTTCAAAAATGCTTCATGATGCACTTCCGAAACTTAACGACAATTACCGAACCGCTTTATACTTAGTTTATTTTGAAAATATGTCGTATAATGAGGCTGCTGCTGCAATGAATAAAACTGCCAAACAAATAGATAATTATGTTACAAGAGGGCGCGCCGCGCTAAAAAAAATCTTGACGGAGGAGGGATTTTCTTATGATGGATAACGCTGCTTTTGAAGCACTCGTATTTGAACGTGCCGAGGAGATCACCCGCCGTGACAAAAAACTTCGTGTTATTCGCATACGCGCTGTTTCTGCTGCAGCCGCGGTTATGGTTTTGACAGCCGTGGGAATAATCCGAATGCCAACAGTTTCAAATATGTCTGACAGCACCGCTGCTCCCACGGATTATTACAAAAGTGCGGAAACGGCCGGCGATACAATTGCCATGAACGAGCCATACGAGGATAATGTCGTTGATCAATCTGTTGAACAAAATGCCGATTTTACTCCAACTCTCGCAGTGTTTTCAAACGATGATTCGAATACGCAAACCGTTACGATCACTGACGAAGCCTCTTTGACGCGCTTATGTGAATTGCTTTATCTTCCTCGTATTGATAACTTTGAAGAAAGCGCAACAGATGTCAAAGGTATTCTGAATTTATCGAATGACAACATCGAATACAAAATATTTATTTATAATGATAATGTCGTAATATATAACAATAAAAACCTTTTCGGTTATTTCTCACTGACTGATAACACAAAAGCGATGCTGAGTGAATTATTTAATATTGAATTATTTTAGATACAAATCAACTAACAAACTATAACCTGAATCCGTGAAACTCAAATTGCAAAACAATGCTAAAAAAACAATGCTAAAAAATGATAAACTCCCTACTGCGTGACTGAGTGTGCATTTGGTTGTTACAAAATTGTAATAATTACTTTTCAAAAAGTTGCATATTTATACGCAAATAAATCGCTGTTTGGGGGTATAAGTGAAGGGGTGAATTCAGAGAATATCAGTTCACCTCGCAGAATGTAGGAATGGCTCAACCAAGAAAAACAGGGCTTGATTACTTTCCTCAAACAGCACAATGCAGATATTGAAATACTTGGTCGGTCGGTCACTACTGCAAGGAATCAAATGCAGCACACTTGCCGGTTCGGTCACTATCATAACTGCGAAATAGTTTAAACGACGTTTTGAAGATACGTCGTTGTGGAAGCCCGTTTCCGGATTTTAAAAAAATCCGAAACATCAGGGCTTATTAAAGTGCGTCCAAATTTAGGTTTTTCCGAGAAAAACGATAATTTTTCCAAGAAAAATGAGGATTATTCCGAGAAAAACTACACAAAGGAAAGTAAAGGAAAGAAAAGTAAAGTAAAGTAAAGAAAAGAAAATGAAAGTAAAGAAAATAAAAGTGGCGCGGCTGCGCCAACCGGGAGCGGTTGGGAACCGTCCCCGACGGCAGCATGCCGC
>CADCOF010000309.1 GCA_902802975.1 uncultured Ruminococcus sp.
AATTGGAACAAAATATTAAAGGATACAGACTTCACTACTGCAAGCGTTAAACTGGGAACTAAAACCACATATGACATCATGGTTGTTGTTAAAGACAAAACCGGAAAAGAAGAAACAAAAATAATGCAGGTAGACGTAGTAGAGCCTGAGTTTACAAACAAATCTTCCGTGACCGAAGAAATAACTCTTGGTGAAGATGTTGTAATTACAGGCAGCGCAGAACACGGCACCGAGCCATATACGTACAGCTACTTCTACAAAGAATCAACAGCAGAGGACTGGACAACAATAAGTGCCGACACATCGGAAACTGCCGCATCATTCAAGCCGGAATCCGCCGCAGCATATGATGTAAAGGTTATCGTTAAAGACAGCAAAGGTGAAGAAAAAGAGAAGTTATTTACTGTTAATGTTAAGACCTTGCCTTTGGAAAACACTTCAACTGTACCCGCTGAGATTACTTTTGGCAAATTAATCACGATCAACGCGTCAGCTGAAGGCGGCACGGCACCGTACACATATCAGTATTTCTACAAAAAAGAAAAAGCTCCAAGCTGGAACATAAAAACTGCAGATCCAGCAAAAACAACCGTATCGTTTAGACCCGGAGAAGCAGTTAATTATATTGTTAAAGTAATTGTAACAGACGCCAATGGTGTTCAGGCAATAAAAGAATTTAATGTAGCTGTAAGTAATGCTGTCACTCCGTTCAAAAATTACGTAACTTATTCCCCGGAAATTACATTGGGCGAAGCAATTACAATCGAGTGCACCGCATCAGACGGAACACAGCCGTATACATTCAGCTACTACTTCAAGAACTCGTCAAGTGAAGATTGGACAAAATCCATTACCAACGTTGCTGATACTACTGTATCGTATCAGCCCGAAGAGAGCGGCACCATAAACGTTCTTGTTACCGCAAAAGACGGCGCAGGAAATACAACGGAAGACACATTTAATATCACTGTAAAAGCTGCTGATGTGAACACTTCCGATCTGAAAAACGAATCCACTGTTAATTCCGAAACAATCAACTTGGGTGACACAATCACGATCAACGGTGCAGCCCAGGGCGGCACAGGGTCGTATAAATACAGCTACTACTACAAGAAACACTCGGTTAATAATTGGAACGAAAAGCTCGTGGATACCGAGAATACAAGCACATCGTTCAAACCGGGTTCGGCTGTAACATACGATGTCAAGATAGTTGTAACGGATTCCGTAGGAAATACAGCGGAAAAGATCATTAGTGTCAACGTTAATAAATAACATAATTACTGACATAATGCATAACTCTGAAAGTGGGAAGTGGAATGATGAAAACAATCTTGACATTATCCTGCATTAAGAGTATACTAAATAACGGCGAAACATATAAATAATATGTAAACAGCAGCATCACAATGAACGTGGTGCTGCTTTTATGCGGTAATTGTATTCTATTGAAAGGAGTATACATAATGAAGAAAATTCTGCTCTGCAAAGAGAACGACCCCCATGAAACAAGGACAGCACTTATTCCCGATGATGTAAAACGTTTGATACAAATGGGTTTTGAGATAACTGTCGTTAAGGGTACAGGTCAAAAAAGTGGATTTTCAGATGAAGATTATACAAAAGCCGGAGCTAAACTTGCAAACAGCAACGAAGAAGGATACAAAGGGAAAGATATCGTTCTTCGAATTCTGAAACCCGAGTCTGTCAAGGGAATAGAAAAAGGAACTCTGCACTTGAGTTATCTTGATCCGTTTAACGAGAAGAAATTAATTGACGATATGGCAAAAGCCGACATATCCGCAATTTCACTTGAAATGATACCGCGCACAACTATTGCTCAAAAAATGGACGTACAGTCCTCACAAACATCGCTTGCCGGATATTGCGCCGTTGTAAACGCTGCCGCGAAACTGCCGAAAGTTCTCCCGATGATGGTCACGCCCTCGGGTACAATTAACCCTGCGCGCGTGTTTGTTATCGGCGTAGGAGTTGCCGGACTGCAGGCTATTGCAACGGCAAAGAGACTGGGCGCAAGAGTTGACGCTTTCGATACACGACCGACTGTTGAGGAACAAGTAAAGTCTCTGGGGGCGAATTTTGTCAAGATTGATCTCGGCGAAATGGGTCAGACAAGTCAGGGCTACGCAAAAGAGCTTACACCGGAGCAGATAGCAAAGCAGCAGGAGGCTCAGGCTAAAGTATGCGAGCGTTCCGACATTGTGATTACAACGGCAAAGGTGTTCGGAAGAAAAGCACCCCGTCTGATCAAGAAAGACGTACTTGACAGAATGAAGCCCGGTGCCGTTGTTGTAGATATGGCAGTATCAACAGGCGGAAATGTGGAAGGTTCAAAACTTTATGAAGATGTGGTCACCGATAACGGCGTTATAATAATGTCGGGCGACATGCTCGAACGCCGTGTACCCTATGACGCGTCAAAAATGCTTTCGGGCAATTTCACGGCATTTCTCACTCATTTTTATAGTAAAGACACAAAAGAGTTTGAATTGAAACCCGAAGACGAGATCATAAAAGGCTGCTTGCTGACAAATAACGGTAAAATCGTTCATGAAAGATTCTGTTAGGTAGTTGGTGGTTTAGCTTACGACAATTAACTAACAACTAACATAGAGAGAGGGGAAAGAAAATGACTATCGGAGAAACACTCCTTTTGGTTTACGTGTTCGTAATAGCGGGTTTCTTAGGTGTGGAACTTATATCAAAAGTTCCGTCGCAGCTGCATACCCCGCTGATGTCGGGAACAAATGCCATTTCGGGCATAACAATAGTGGGCGCAATTTCGGCTGCTGCCGTTGCACTTCACACCGACGGAATGATCAGCAATATCTGCGGCTTTGCTGCAATAGTACTCGCTGCAATCAACGTAGTGGGCGGCTATCTGGTAACCGACAGAATGCTTGAAATGTTCAAAAAAAAGGGGGATAAAAAGTGATATCGGCGGCGACTACTATTCTCTACATGATCTCTTCAGTGCTTTTTATATGCGGAATAAAACTGCTCGGAAAAGCCGATACCGCACGAAAAGGCAACAAATTGTCTTCGGTCGGTATGCTCCTCGCCGTAGTTACGGTGCTGCTTGAAAAAGAAGTCACAAGCACCGCAAAAAATCCCCCGCTTACAAATGCGTATATCTGGGTGGCGGCAGCAATTATTCTCGGCAGCGTTATCGGCGCAGTTTGGGCGAAAAAAGTAGAAATGACAGGTATGCCTCAGCTTGTTGCACTGTTTAACGGATTTGGCGGTCTGTCATCTTTATTGGTTGCTCTGACACAGTATATGACCGACAAAAACATCAATGTTTTCTCATCTGCGGCACTTGGGCTTACTATAGCAATAGGTGCAATAGCTTTTACGGGTTCCGTTGTTGCATGGGGCAAACTCTCGGGAAAAATGTTTAAGAAAAACATTATAATTCCCGGAAAGAATATTATAAACGCGATATTTGCAATCATCGGTCTTTGCGGCGCGGCGGCTTATTCACTCAGCGTTGCCGGGCTTTTCGATGCGTCTATCGGTAAGATAGGCGTAATTATTGTAACAACTGTATATCTTATACTTGGGTTCACTATGGTAATTTCGATTGGAGGCGGCGATATACCTGTTATCATATCTCTGCTCAATGCGTTTTCGGGTCTTGCCGCAGCATTCGCCGGACTTTCTATATCGAATTCTGTGCTTGTTGTATCGGGCTGTTTAGTCGGCACATCGGGGCTTATTCTTACGCTTATCATGTGCAAAGCTATGAACAGAACGCTGTACGCGCTGCTTTTTGGCTCGTTCGGAAAAAGCGCAAAGAACGGCGGCAGCGGCGAGCAGAAAGAACCCAAGAGTATGTCGGTCGAGGACGCGTATCTTATTCTGGAAGCCGCAAGTTCGGTTGTGTTTGTTCCGGGGTACGGTATGGCCGTTGCACAGGCACAGCACGCCGTAAAGGAGCTTAGCGACAAGCTGGAAGAAAACGGCGCAGAAGTGAGCTTTGCCATTCACCCGGTTGCAGGACGTATGCCGGGTCACATGAACGTACTGCTGGCTGAGGCAAACGTACCGTATGAACAGCTGAAAACAGCAGATGAAATGAACCCGCAAATGTCAAATACAGATGTTGCAATAGTAATAGGCGCAAACGATGTTGTAAATCCGTCCGCGCTGAACGATGAGACCTCTCCCCTTTACGGTATGCCAATAATTAACGCATACGAGGCGCAAACGGTATTTGTGCTGAAAAGAGGCAAAGGAACCGGCTTCTCCGGTATCGAAAATCCTCTGTTTACAAACGAAAAAACTGTCATGATATACGGAGACGCAAAACAAACTGTATCGGCACTTGTCACCGAATTCGATGAACCCTAGGCGGCCAAGCGGCCGCAGGCAGTACGCGTTTTTACTTTTCGGTTGAGTAACTTTTTTGCGCGCGTGCCCCACCGCGGGTCTCGCCTGCCGGCTCGGTCGGTGCTGTTGCCTTCGGTTGGCTTGGAGCCGTTGCCAACGGTGCTTCGTCTTAGACAAGATCTCCACTGGAGACCCGCACCCCGGCACGCGCGCACTAAAGCGACTAATCCAAAAAAGTAAAAACGCGTATTGGGTGCGGCGGCACGCCGCCCCGCCGCAAAGTTTGTGATATACTCTAATTGACAAATTACCGTTACTATGGTATGATTTACAGTGTGAATTTTATATTTTATTTCGGAGGTTTTTTAATGCGTAAGATTCTTGCAATTTGGGCAGCGAAACTTGCTATTGCCGGTTCAAAGCTGCTTGGCAAAAACGGAAGCTCCACACCCGGTACGATTGCCCTGAAAATATGCCCCGAT
This sequence comes from uncultured Ruminococcus sp., assembly GCA_902802975.1. Classification (GTDB taxonomy): domain Bacteria; phylum Bacillota; class Clostridia; order Oscillospirales; family Acutalibacteraceae; genus RUG592. The sequence goes on from CADCOF010000309.1 coordinate 4,836, forward strand.
ATATTGTCAAAGCTTTCCGGCGATATCGGTAAAGACATCGTTGCGGTTTGGGGTACCAACGGAAAAACCACCACTAATAACATGATACTCACAGTGCTTGAAAATCAGGGAAGCACCGTTGTTTGCAATAAAGTCGGGTCGAATATGCTCTCGGGCGTTGTGACCGCATTCATAGATTATGCCACGCTCGGCGGCAAGGTCAAAGCCGATTACGCTTGTCTTGAAATGGATGAGGCGTATGCGCGCATTATTCTGAAATATGTTACTCCAACTAAAATTGTTATCACTAATTTGTTCCGCGATCAGATGGACAGATACGGCGAAATAGACACAACTATCGAATATATAAAAGAAGCTCTCGGCAAAGCGGAAGATTCACTTCTTGTTCTCAACGGAGACGACCCGCTTACAGCGTCGCTTGGTCTTGATCACAAGAATACTGTGTATTACGGCATATCTGAAAATCTTGGGCTTAATTTAAACGAAACAAGAGAAGGACGTTACTGCAGAGTCTGCGGAAACGAGCTGCATTACGATTTCTATCAGTACGGTCAGCTTGGTAAATACCACTGCGACAAATGCGGATTTTCACGCCCTGCACCGAATTATGACGGCAGCAATATACAAAGTGAAGATTACGTTTCGTTCGATGTAAACGGCGTTCATGTTGATCTTCCATGCAAAGGCATATATAACATTTATAACGCACTGGCTGCATATGCGTTTGCCGACAAATGCGGTATCCCCTCAGATAAAATCGCGGAGGGTCTGCAAAAATACAAAGGTCAGGCCGGACGAATGGAAGAGTTCACCATAAAAGGCAAGCTCGTTGTATTCAATCTTGCGAAGAACCCGGCAAGCTTCAACCGTTCAATAAGCAATATATTATCCGAAAAGCGCACAAAAGACGTCGTGATTGGCATAAACGACAACGACCCCGACGGAAACGACGTGTCGTGGCTGTGGGACGTTGATTTTGAGCAGCTTCTGGATACAAGCGTCAAAAGCTGCACAGCAACCGGAATAAGATCAAAGGATATGGCTGTACGGCTGAAATACTGCGATATTCCGAAAGAAAACATAACAGAGGACGGAAATGTCAAGGCTGCAATAATGAACGCTGTCAACGGCAGCGGCGAACGCGTGTACATTGTTGTGAACTACACGCTGCTTTTCTCGACAAAAAAGATATTGCAGGAACTGGAGGAGGAGTACAAATGAAGCTGAGAATAGCGCATCTATACCCTGACCTGCTTAACCTATATGGTGACATTGGCAATATAACAACGCTTACAAAACGCTGCACATGGAGAGGTATCGATATTGCCACAGATCAGATATACGGCAATGAACCGATACATTTTTCGGACTACGATCTGATATTTCTGGGCGGCGGCTCCGACAGAGAACAGCTGCTTGTGAGAGATAAGCTCATAAAAATGAAATCCGAAATAACGTCTTACGTTGAAAACGGAGGCGTGCTTTTGGCAGTATGCGGCGGCTACCAGCTTTTGGGCAGCTACTACAAACTCAAAGACGAAACGATCAAGGGACTTGATATACTGAATATTCAGACAGAAATCGGACAAGGTCGTCTTATCGGTGACATTGTGATAAAAAACGAGAAATTCGGAACGATAGTAGGCTTTGAAAACCACGGCGGCAGAACATTCATAAACGACCATACACCGCTTGGTCGGGTAATTTACGGAAACGGAAACAACGACACCGAAAGCGAGAAATTTGAGGGCGTAATGTACAAAAACGTTATAGCAACATATCTTCACGGCTCACTGCTGCCAAAAAACCCGAAACTTGCAGATCACATCATAAAACTTATGCTGGAACAGCGCGGCGAGAGCGGCGAATTAAGCCCGCTTGACGACACCGCAGAGAACGAAGCGCACAGCTATATTGTGAATAGATTTGCACACAACTGATTGGAATAATCAGCAATGTGCACATTGAACTGAGGTGGTTTGAGTGTTAAAAAGCAGCGGATTTGGGATTGCCCTTTTCATCAATATTATTATTGTTGTGCTATGGAATTTTTTGTCATACTTTATCTCGACTCTTCTGCCGAAAAAGTATATTCATGACAGCCGCCCTCCATTTCGTATAAGAGATTTTGAACATCAAGGGAAATTCTATGAGGAGAATTTCGCCTGTGACAAATGGTATCGTTCACTGCCCGGTCGCCCTATCAGATGGAGACTGAAGGATAACATGTTTGAACGCAAAACCATACCCGATCTGCAAAAAATGGTCTTGGCTACATGCCGTATAGAATTGTGGTCAATGTTAAACTGCACTTATTTTTTATGTGCATGGATTTTAGACGCTGCATATCTGGCGTTTATATTGTCGTCAATTGTTTTTATTGCCAATATTCCATATATTATTTGTTCTCGTTACGCACGCTGTATGATACTTAACGCTATGATCGGAAAGCGCAGAGAACAGGCTAAAAAAGCAAAAGAAAAAAAAGATACACCTAATTTTATGGATATGTATTTTTCGTTATAGATTTAATTTAAGAAGTGATGTTATGGCATGGGTATTTACAGAAAATGTGAACGGTTCGCATCATGTTATCGCGGGAGAGGACGCTCACCACATCGGCAAAGTTCTGCGAGTAAAGCCGGGCGAGTGTGTCACACTCTGCGATGAAAAACAAGTATGCCACGAATGCACAGTGGAAAGCGTCTCCTCCGACGCTGTGACAGTTAAGATAAACGAAAGTCACCCGTGCGTTCATGAGCCGGACATTCATCTTACGCTTTATCAGGCACTGCCGAAGGGCGAAAAAATGGACATGATCGTGCAGAAGTCGATTGAACTGGGGGTAGCTGAAATAGTACCGGTACTTTCGGCGCGCTGCATATCACGGCCCGATGAGAAGTCGATAAAGAAGAAAGTAGAGCGATGGAACAAAATCGCAAAGTCTGCCGCAATGCAGTCGAGAAGAGGATTTATTCCAACGGTAAAGCCGCTTATGAACTTTAAAGATGCGGCCATGCTTGCCGGAAAAAACACGGTTATCTGCTACGAGCTGGGCGGCGTTTCGATGGATAAGGCTCTTGAAAATTCGCTTGACAAAGAGCGGCGCAGTGTGAGTTTGTTTATCGGCAGCGAGGGCGGATTTGAGCAAAGCGAAGTTGACTTGATAACTCAAAACGGCGGAATAGCAGCCGGGCTTGGAAGGCGTATTCTGCGCGCAGAAACGGCACCGCTTGCAGCAGCGTCAGTGATTATGTACTTGACAGGCAATTTAAGCTAGGGCGGCGTGGCGGAGGGATTCTGAATAGATACAAAGTTATAATTAAACTATAAATGAGCAAAAAGTAAAAATGCACAAAAATTTCTTGTTTTACTCCTTCCGTCACGCCTGCGGTGTGCCACCGTCCCCGACGGCGTGCCACCGTG
>CADCOF010000310.1 GCA_902802975.1 uncultured Ruminococcus sp.
CATGTATCTTTATCGGAATGCATATCCGAAAAACTATTCAGTCTGTGATTATATATACTCATCTGATTTTGAATTTCATACGCCATTGCCTGAACATCAAACGGATTATTATGTATGTATTCCTTTGCCCACTCCAAAAGCCATAATATTGTATTATAACTTGCAAAAGCACCTTCATATCCCATAGATATTCCGTCTGCAATTGCCGCCAAGGTCACTTCGTTATTGTTAACGTCATACACGCGAACAGCACCGAACTGATCTTGATTCGAGTGGATTTTTTCAGCACATTGTCTTGTATATCCCGATAATGTAATGCTCATACATATTCTCCTTACTTTCTTCTTGTGTATGACGAAGAATTTGACATTCTGTGGCTGTCATCTGCACCGGCTGAACCACCTTGACCTGAACCGTCCTTTTTCGACAAATCAGAAAATGTTTTTCCTGAGGAAAATCCGCTTTGAGGCATAAATGTTCGTCGTTTATCCGTTGGAGGAACACGCTCTGCGGACTCTGTATCGCCATCAGAACCTGCACTCTGCCCTATTCCCCGCTGAACAGAAGACTGCGCACTTTGATCATTAATATTCGGTTTCCGAACAGAAGGCTGCGGCTGCTGATCAAACATATGAAGCTCTATATTTGATCCTTGCGGCTGATAAAAATCTTTTGGCAAATCATATGACTCAAAAGGCAAAAATGTTTCTTTCGGCGGTTCGTATTGGTTCGTATTCCCTTGCGGCAAAATAGGCGGCGCGTATGGGTCAGAATCAGGATACCGCAAAATATCCTGCTCAAATGAACCCTGAGGCGGCACTACCGGAGAAATATCGGGCACAAACGGATCGGGATACCCTCCCGAAGGAATATCGGGCACAAACGGATCGGGATACCCTCCCGAAGGAATATCCGGTACAAACGGATCGGGATACCCTCCCGGAGGAGCTTCGGGCACATATGAATCGGGTGCGTTTCCATAAGCGGGAGTCGCAAAAACTTCCGGCTGCACACCATAATTATTTATCGTTGGAATTGGCGCAGAAGTAGTTGGTACTCTTCTGCGCGGTGTGGGATTCGATATTGACCTGTCTCCACTTTGAGAAACATCGGAACTAAAAGTATTTGAAAAACTTTGCTGCAAGGGCTGAGGCCCAGCAACATTTTGTGGCTGAGCCTGGCGATTTTCATTGCCATAATACCGATTAGACTGCGTTATTATAGGCGGATTGGAATTATTTGTTTGATCAGCAGCACGCTCTCTGTTAAATTGAGCACTCTGCATCACATCAGATTCACTAAAACTTCTGCGCCTCGGTGTGGGAGTAGAAGTTCTTCTATTATCGTCAGGCTGAATTGCAGCTTGTTGGTTTGTAAAAACAGGCTTGTTTATACTCACACTAGGGTTCTGTCCAAACGCATTTCCGGAATCTCCGGACTGCGAATATGTTCTTCGCTTGGGTGTAGGATTTGAAAGCGTTGACTGATTCTCCGCAGCATTGGTATATACCACCGCGCTGCCTGCACTTGTACTTGTACTTCTGCGCCTCGGAGTTGCGTTAGACGCTCTTGAATCCATATCAAACTGCTGTACAGAAGAAACGTCAAACGCTATAGTTGAAGCAGGCCGTATTACTACTTCCTGTGATCGGTTTTGCTGAAATGCCTCCGACTGCATAGAATCTGATCTTCTTTGCTGCACAACATTTGATCTTCGATCATACTCATCATTGACCGACAGCTCCGCAAACTGCGACTCACTACCGCGATTTAACCTGGACGGCGTGGATGTTGAAGACCTGCGAACATAATCGGAACTGTAAACTGACGGAGCAGGAGCATCTCTGTTGACACTTTGATACCCCGACCCGGCTGATCTTGTAGGGGTTGGATTCGATGCTCTGGACGCATCAAAATTACCTGACGATACGTAACTGTCAGACCGACCTCGATTATCATACGAACTGTTTTGGGTAGATTCATGGGCAGTCTCTTCAGATGTATTCTCTTTCGCTTTCTTCGAATTCGAAAACGGATTACGTTTAAAAAAGTTTCTGCCCATTAATTCCACCAACCTATTTATTCAGGATTTCTGTTATACTCTCCAAGCGATGTATCACACTCTTCGAATATCTGGCGACAATCCGTAAGCGTATCGCACATTGTTTTCAGAATGTCATAGATTCCAACTATATTAGCCTTAACATTTGAAGCATCCTCGGCAAATGCATCAGCACCCTCTCCAATCCAGTTTTCGAGCAGAGTTCTGACTATGGAATCGTAATCATCGTTAATCTCATTATATCTTGACAATATAGCTTCTTTCTGGCTAATAAATGAATCAAAGGCTCTGGTATCGAGCGTAACATATCCACCATCAGACATAACATTTAACCTCCTCAATATTATCGGGTGAATTACTCACCGCTTATCGCCTATAAAAGTGGGAGTTTCCTTTAATCTGCCCAAACCTGCATCACTTTCCGCAGCTATGGTTTTTTATGGGACAAACCCTTCCCTTACTCCCTGTGGTACTGTTGTCTTACGAACAACTTTTGGAAACCCTATATGTATATTTTATCAACATATATTTATGTTGTCAAGAAAAAAGTCACTCCTCCACACAGCTTTTGAATGAGTAAACAAAATGTGAACTCAGCAGCTACTTCCCCTAACGTTCGGCGCATTGGTGACGCCTTGCTTTTTTGTGGGGCTGCTCGCCCCACACCCTCGGCAGCTTTTTTGAAAAAAAGCTGCGCAAAAAACTTTCTATTCAGACTGTGCCAAAACAAAAAATTTCCGAAATATAACCCCTCCGTCACGTCTGCTTTCGCAGCCGTGCCACCTCCCCTACAGGG
>CADCOF010000311.1 GCA_902802975.1 uncultured Ruminococcus sp.
CATCGAGGCACGCGGCGGGCATGCGCCCGCTAGCAGTTCGCGCACATACTCTATTGAAAAAACAACATCGAGGCACGCGGCGGGCATTATGTAAGGGCGCAGCGGGGCACGCGGGCACTTAGCTACTATAACAAAAAAGTATTATCGCGAACTGCCTGCGGGTGCAACCCGCCGCTGCCCGCACAGGCAGACCCAGCCGTTTTCTTCGATAATGTTTGTTATTTCGATGTATTTTGATACTTCCGAAATAACTTCGTCTTTGCGTGTGTCAATGATGCCGCTCATGATGTATATCGTGTCGTCGTTCATGAACTTGCGAATATCTTTTGTCAGCATGATTATCGCATCAGCAACAATATTTGCGGCAATGATATCATAAGTGCCATCTACTTTGTCAGTGAGATTTCCGCAAACAGCTGTAAATCTGTCGCTCACATTGTTAAGTTCTGCATTCTCTCGCGCCGTCTTGACCGCCATTTCGTCAATGTCAACACCAAAAGCCTTATCGCAGCCCAAAACCAGCGCAGCTACAGACAAAATGCCGCTCCCGCAGCCAACATCAAGAAACGTTTTCCCGTTGCCGGCGTATTTTTCTATAACGCTCAACACAAGGCGCGTCGTTTCGTGACCGCCTGTTCCAAATGCAAGCCCCGGATCAAGATTTAACACTGCTCTGCCCTTCGGGTCGTATTCACTTCTCCATGTCGGTCTGATAAGCAGCTTTTCTCCCACCTCTATCGGATTAAAATACTGCTTCCAGTTGTTTATCCAGTCTTCTTCTGCACAGCCGGACACTTCTATTTCATATACAATGCCCTCATCGTTATATCTTTCCTTCAAAAAACTTACCGCTTCCGCGGGATTTTCTTCGGGACTTATATAAATATGAACTGCACCCTTCGTTCTGTCCTTCGCAAGCAAATCCTCATCAATCAGATCAATATGAGCGATTTCCTCGACCTCCTGCTCCAGCATTGAGTAATCCTCAATATATATGCCGTAGGGCACACACATCTGCGCGATGTCTCCCGCAGTGTCTATGAATTTATTCGGCACCGTAATCTTTATTTCAGTCCAGTCATTCATATTGCGGCCCTCTTATTTTTTATTGAGATTCCAATCTATAAAAGGAATTCCGGTGCTGCCTTCATAGTCTTCCTCTTCCGATATAAAATCTTTCAATGCGTTTACTGCGCTGTCAATCAAAATGCCCGACATGGTTTCCACAAACTCATCAAGCTGGGAGTCTATTGTCTCACCGGTTGTCATATTCTTGATCTTAACGCTGTTGCTTTTTAGATCGTCATCACCGATAACAACGCTGTACTTCGCTTTTATCTTGTTGGCGTATTTCATCTGCGCACGCAGACCTCTGCCCATAATATCTGTCTCTGCGTTGATTGAAGAATTTCTCAGATCCTGAACCAAACCGAAAGCCCGTATTGCCGCATCGTCGCCCAAAGCCGCAATATATACATCGCATGTATCGTATTCAGGAAGATCAATATTTTCCGCTTCCATTACCATCATCAGGCGTTCAATACCCATAGCAAAGCCCAAAGCGGGTGTTGCCTGACCACCCAATTCCTCAATGAGTCCGTCATACCGACCGCCGCCGCAGACTGTTCCCTGCGCACCGATAGAATCAGTCACAAACTCAAATACTGTTCTTGTATAGTAGTCGAGTCCTCGAACTATATTGGGATTCACTTCAAACTCAACATCTGCCGCTTTCAAAAAAGTTTTTACCTTTTCAAAATGCTCCGTACAGTCGCTGCAAATATAATCAAGAACAACAGGCGCGTTGACCGAAATCTTCTTGCAGCTGTCGTTTTTGCAGTCGAGTATTCTCATGGGGTTTCTGTCAAGACGCGAAAGGCACGTTTCACACAGAGAGTCTTTGTGCTGTCCGAAATATTCTTTAAGAGCGTCGGTAAAATTATGGCGGCAATCTTTGCAGCCGATTGAATTTATCTCAAGTCTAATATTCTCAAGTCCGAGACGTTCAAATATATTATTTGCAGCGCAAATTATTTCGGCATCCGCGCTTGCGTCGGCTGCGCCGTAAGTCTCCATACCGAATTGGTGAAATTCTCTCTGTCTGCCCGCCTGAGCCTTTTCATATCTATAGCATGTGAGCTGATAAAACACCTTAACAGGCAAACCCTCATTATAGAGAGCATGCTCAAGATACGCTCGTGCCGCACCCGCAGTACCTTCTGGGCGCAAAGTAATGCTTTCGCCGCCTTTTGTATCGAATGTGTACATTTCTTTTTGTACAACATCGGTTGTTTCGCCAACACTTCTGTTGAAAAGAACGGTATGTTCAAAAACGGGAGTACGAATCTCTCTGAATCCGTCTTTTCTTGCCTCTTCGTCTAGCAGTTGTTCTATAAATTTCCATTTATGAGACTCCGCGGGAAGTATATCCTCGGTGCCTTTTACTTTTTTAGTTAATATATCCATATAATAACTCCATAAAATATTATTTTAATGACGGCGCATAACCTCGCGCCAATTGAGGTCACCTCTCTCAAGGCCGTGGATCAAAAGCTCGGCAGTAGCGATATTTGTAGCAACGGGAACGTTGTGCATATCACAAATGCGAAGCAAATTCATATCGTTAGGCTCATGCGGTTTAGGGTTGATGGGGTCTCTGAAGAAAAGCAGCATATCGATTTCATCGCAGGCAATTTTTGCGCTGATCTGCTGACCGCCGCCCTGAGAACCCGCGAGATATTTTACGATTTTCAATCCCGTTGTTTCCGAGACGATCTTTCCTGTTGTACCGGTTGCGTACAGGTTGTGTCTGCTGAGTATTCCGCAGTAGGCAATACAAAACTGCACCATCAGTTCTTTTTTTGCATCATGTGCAATAAATGCAATATTCATTATTTTTTCCTCCTTGTATATTTCTCTCTATGTTATAAATAGATAATTAGATGTTAACCCAGCGGTCGGCGGCGTGCCGCCGCACCCAATTACGCGCACGTACTTTATTGAAAAAAACAACATCAAGGCACGCGTCAAACATAATGTCGGGCACAGTTGAAAAAGCGGTCGGCGACGTGGCGGCGTGCCGCCGCACCCAATTACGCGCACGTACTTTATTAAAAAAAACAACATCAAGGCACGCGTCAAACATAATGTTGGTTTTTTTCAATGTTTGTGTGCAATCTGCCCGCAGTCGCATGCCCGCTTAGTGAATCATTAGAGGTACTAAGGTACCTTCGATACGTTTGGCTATATTCAAAAAAGCCCTCATGGCAGGTGAACGCGACTCGCTGTTTTTCCCTGCCTGAAGTGCGGCAGCAAGGGAATAATCCTCGGGAACGATACCGATAAGCTGCAAAGCGGTAATGTCAATAATCTCATCGAGATCCTGATAAAGAGCCATTTTGTGAAAGGTGTTTTTGTTAAAACGGTTTATAATAAGCCTGATATCACCGATACCGCAGTTTCGAAGCTTAGACGCAACATTCTGACCGCCTCTGATACTTGTGGGTTCGGTGTTAACCACCACCAAAGCGCGTTTTGCCGGAAACGCTGCCGCCTCGAAACCGGAACCGACTCCTGCCGGCGAATCGATTATTACGTAATCGAAAATATCGGAGACGCCGCCGACAAGCTGACCTAATATCTGGGGCGCAACTTCATCATACGCGTTGAGCGGAGCAGGCATGAGAAACAAACCTTTTTTATCGGGGCACGGATACACCGTGTTTTCAACAGTACAGCTGCCGCTCACTGCGTCGGCTATGTCAAAAACAAGGTTCTGCGTTACACCCAACATAATGTCAAGTCCCCGCATTCCACTGTCGCAGTCAATCAGCAATACTCGATTTCCAAATTGTGTCAATGAAGTGCCAAGACCTACCGCTGCTGTGGATTTTCCTGTACCGCCCTTCCCCGAAGCTATCACAATTATATCTTTCATTAAAATTATTCTTCTCTCATTTTATAAGCTATTCTTCTTTCATTCTTTTGAGTTGCCGTGATACCGAAAAGGCTCAAGAAAAACATAAATATCAAACTATCTAAATTCCCATCTTCTATTTTACCATGTTTTTGGCAATATGTCAAAGGAATTGGAAAAATTATTATACAAACTTATAAGCAAATTAATGTTAAAATCGCTCAAAAACCACTGATTTTTGATGTGTTTTTTTGACAGTCAAATTTTCCGAAAACATTCTTAGAACCTCGGGTCTTTGACAGTCAAATTTCAAAAAATGCTCAAAGCCCACTTTTTAGTTATACGGTTGCCTAAAGCATAGCTTTGTGATATAATAATCTTATGAGTACAAAATGGAATTCTAAAAACAGACATAAATATTTACTGCAATATTACATAATCTTTGTGTGTAAATATAAAAAATTTGCCTGTATTGAAAGAAATTTCAGCCGTAGGGATTCTAATAAACGACATAAGTCTTAACCTAAACATTATTTTTCAGTCGAAAGTGGAGTTGCCATAAAAAATGCACTCTCCATTACTATAAGGAGTAAACAAGCAGATATGAAAAAACTAAGTATATTGATCGGAGCAATGATGCTGATATTATTTGTTGTGGGCTGCTCAAATACAGCGGCAAGCAGTGAAGGAGATATAAGTATTGAGGATACCGAGATCACACAAAGCAGACTGAATGAAGAATCATCAATGCCGGAGAGCGAAAAGGAGAGCGAAAATAATATGATAGAAACAGAAAAAGCACCCAAACTTGTATATTTTGGGCACGCAAGTATATGTATTATCACTGAGGACGATAAAGTTATCTATGTTGATCCTTACGAAGAAGGCGACTATTCCCTCGCTGCAGATTTGGTTCTTGTGACGCACGATCACTTTGACCATAATCAAATCGACAAGATTGAGAACAAGAATGATGACTGCAAGATCATTACCCAGGACGACGCGCTTGTAAATGGCGAGTATATGACTTTTGAGCTGCCGTTTGTGACGGCGGAAGCTGTTGAGGCGGGCAATAACCCTAACCATGACATAAACTCATGTGTTGGATATGTTCTCACGTTTAAAAACGGAAAGAGTGTGTATATTTCGGGTGATACCTCAACGACAGATCAAATGGACAAGCTGCACGATAAGAATATCGATTATGCCTTTTTCTGCTGTGACGGTGTATTCAATATGGATAATGAAGAAGCCGCAATGTGTGCCGAAACAGTGGGCGCGAAGCACAATATTCCGTATCATAACGAGACAGCTAACGGAAAGCTGCTTGACAAAGAGAAAGCCGATAGTTGGAGCGCACCGAATAAAATTATAATTATGCCAGGCGAATCGATAAATATTGAATAATCAGGCATGAGCCCTAATAA
>CADCOF010000312.1 GCA_902802975.1 uncultured Ruminococcus sp.
ACAACGACAATAATAGTTTGTGCAGTGTGAAAATTGTGGTCGAGAGTGATGGACTCAGATCAAGCATTAATTCCGCATTACGCATTCCGAATTAGCAAAACAACTCCACTCTCCACTCTCAACACTGAAAAAAGTGTTGAGGAAAAGATTTATGTCGTTTACTATAAATCTCCTCTTGCATGATCGGATTATTTGTGATAAAATATACGCATGAGGTGTTATAACATGGATAAAAAAAGATATCTTGAGATAGGGCAGATCGTCAGTACACATGGTCTTAAAGGCGATGTGCGTGTAGACCCGTGGTGCGATGGTCCCGAATTTCTCTGCGCGTTCAAAACGCTGTACAAAAAGGATGGTACTCCCGTCAAGATTGAGCGTTCTTTTGTTCAGAAAAATGTTGCCGTTATGAAGATTGCCGGTGTTGATTCCATTGAGCAGGCTGACCTTCTCAGACGGACAATTTTGTATATGGACAGGCAGGACGTTACACTTGACGAGGGCGTTTATTTTGTGCAGGATATACTGGGCTGCGAGGTGCGCAACGCAGATACCAATGAGCTTTACGGCAAAGTTACCGATGTGATCAGAACAGGCGCAAACGATGTGTATCAGATCACCGACGACAGCGGCAAAAATGTTCTGATACCGGTTATCGATGATGTGGTGAAGGATACCAATGTCGATAATAGGCTCATTACAATAACTCCGATCAAGGGGCTGTTTGACGATGAGGATTGATATCATTACGCTGTTTCCCGAAATGTGCGAAGCCGTAATGGGGGAGAGTATTATCGGTCGAGCGCGGAAGAGTGGTGCGATTGAAGTCAATTGCCACCAGCTGAGGGATTACGCTTTCGATAAGCACAGACGTGTTGATGACGCGCCATATGGCGGCGGTATGGGCATGCTGATGATGGCGGAGCCTATCGCACTTTGCTATGAGGCTATTTGTGAAAAGACTCAAATACGTCCGCATTTTATATATATGTCTCCTCAGGGCGAGACGCTGACTCAAAACACGCTCAAGCGGCTCAGCGCATATGATAATATATGCCTGCTGTGCGGTCACTACGAGGGCGTTGACGAGCGTTTGATTGAGGAATATATCGACGAGGAGATATCCATTGGAGACTATGTTCTAACAGGCGGTGAGCTGCCTGCGCTTGTGCTTGCGGATTCGCTTGCACGGCTTGTTCCCGGTGTGTTGGCGAGTGACGAGTGCTTCGAGATGGAGAGTCATTACAACGGGTTGCTTGAGTACCCGCAGTACACACGCCCTCAGGTGTGGCATGGTAGGGAAGTTCCCGCTGTTTTGCTGAGTGGTCATCATAAGAATATCGAGCAATTCAGACGAGAGGAAGCGATAAAGAGAACCGCAAGGAAGCGTCCGGAACTCTTAGATCATGCTGATCTTACCGAAGAGGAGCGGCAGCGGGTTGCACCCACTGGCGGGTATGCACCCGCCGGCAGATCGCACACCAACTAAATGCAAACATTAGCTTTATCGCCTGCGCCCAACTGTTTTTACAAACGCGTGCAAGAAAGTTGGTGTTTCGAAAAGTATAAGCGCGTAATGCCTGCGGTCATGGTTAATGAGTACAAATAGTAGTAAAAATTATGTTTATTTTTCACAAAGAAAAAGTTGTTAAAATTGTTTGAATAGTTCATCACTCCAAAGTTGCAAAAAGGTAGTTGACGATTATTTTTAATGTGATATAATATTGGTGTAGCCTTTATTTGAAACTAAAGCCGATATATGCCAAACCAAATGGAGAGGGGTCAATCAAAATGTGTGTTAAGGAAGTATTAGTAGAAAATCAAGTGGGTCTTCACGCTCGTCCCGCGACATTCTTTATTCAAAAGGCTAATGAGTATAAGAGTTCGATATGGGTTGAGAAGGAAGAACGCAGAGTGAACGCAAAGAGTCTTTTGGGCGTGCTTTCACTGGGAATCGTGGGAGGCACAAATATTAAGATCCTTGCTGACGGCTCTGACGAGGATGAGGCTGTTGACGGTCTTATTCAGCTTGTAAAGAGTGGATTCGCATCGTAAAATATAATACTTGATTTCAGGAACGCCGTATCTCTATAAGGTACGGCGTTTTTTAGCTGCTGCGTATTTTCTCTATAGCACCCTTTTCGATACGGCTTATCTGTGCCTGAGAAATGCCGATTTCCTTTGCAGTCTCCATTTGCGTTTTGCCAATATAGAAACGCAGTGCGAGAATGCGTTTCTCACGTTCGGTGAGTTTGTTCATTGCGTCCTTGATAGAAAGCTCTTCGAGAAGACCCGATTCGCTGTTTCTGTCGCTTATCTGATCCATCACGTATACAGTGTCTGTACCGTCCGAAAACACCGGCTCATAAAGCGACACAGGCTCTACAACCGCCTCCAGTGCGATTACAACATCTTCGCGAGGGCGGTCTATCTCATTGGCGATTTCTTCGACTGTTGGGTCACGTGAGAGTGTGTTTTGCAGTTTCTCACGCGCCTGCATTGCGCGGTACGCAGTATCCCTAACGGAGCGGCTGACGCGAATATAGCTGTTGTCACGCAGGTAGCGGCGTACTTCTCCTATTATCATCGGAACGCCGTATGTTGAAAAACGAACGTCAAGCGTGTCGTCAAAATTATCTATCGCCTTCATAAGCCCGATACACCCCACTTGAAAAAGATCGTCGGGCGATTCGCCTCTGTTTGAGAATTTCTGCACAACGCTCAAAACAAGCCTCAGATTTCCTTCTATCAGTTTTTTTCGTGCATCACTTGCGGATTCTTTGTCGCCATGTTTAACTACAGCAAGCAGACTGCGCTTTTCTTCTTCACTGAGGACTTTCAGATGTGACGTGTTTACGCCGCAAATTTCAACTTTATTGTACTGCATAAAAAATTGATCCTCCGTTTACGGTTACTTTATATACATAAAGTATTGCCGTATATCGGGGAATCAATTCATATTTATATTTGGAAATTTGTACCGGCGGCGTGCCGCCGGTACAAATACGCTCACAAACTTTCTTTGGAAACATCAAACTATATAGCCCGCGCCTTACATCATGTTGGGCGCGGGCAAAAGACTACAGTTTAAAATATGCTTTGTGCGCGAATTGCGTGTGCCCGCCCGGTGACCGTTGTTAGGGACGAATTTGGACGCGGGCGATAAGTTGGATAAATAATTGAAGTCGATTCGCGTATCTGCCCGCGGGAGCAAGCCCACCGCTAGTTGTTGTCTACGGTTCTTGTGAAATAGCCGAATTGGCGGAAACGTTCGTAACGTGCTGTCAGAAGTTCATCATCGGACATTGCCGAAAGCGCAGCGATATCTTTCTTGATCTGATGTCTGATAGAATTGCACATCTTGTCAAAATGATCGAAATCCTCTGTGATAATACCCTCGATTACCTTGAATTCTCTCATGTTTTTCGCTGTGATCTTCAGGCATTCCGCAGCGTCTGCAACTTTGCCGCTGTCTTTCCACAAAATGCTCGCGCAGCCCTCAGGCGAAATTACCGAGTAAACCGCGTTCTCCATCATGTATACTCTGTCTGCCGTTGCAAGACCAAGCGCGCCGCCGCTGCCGCCTTCGCCTGTGATGATCGAAATAATAGGAGTTTTGAGTCCCATCATCTCCAGAATGTTTTCGGCAATAGCCTGCCCTTGACCGCGCTGCTCCGCTTCTGCACCCGGATATGCACCCAAAGTGTCAACAAAACAAATTACGGGACGGTGGAATTTTTCTGCCTGCTTCATAAGTCTGAGTGCTTTTCTGTAACCTTCCGGTTTGGGACAGCCAAAATTTCTTGCGAGTCTTGACTGAAGATCGGTTCCTTTGTCAATGGCAATAAATGTCGCCGGGATACCATCGTCAATAAATCCTACGCCGCTGTAAATCGCCGCGTCATCGCCGAATCTGCGGTCGCCGTGAAGTTCCATGTGGCTTTTGAATATTTTGTCTACATATGCGCTGCCTGTGGGACGAGTGCTTGCACGCGCAATTTTTAGCTTTTCATATGCCGTACTCATACTGCAGCACCTCCCGCTTTATGTATTTCAAGAAGATCGGCGAGCGATTCACGAAGTTTTTCTCTCGGAATAATAGCGTCTGCAAATCCGCATTCCAACAGGAATTCCGCACTCTGGAAATTATCGGGCAGCTTCGCTTTTGTTGTTTGCTCCACAACACGCCTGCCGGCAAATCCAACGAGTGCTTTCGGCTCTGCTATAATGATATCGCCCTGCATTGCAAACGAGGCTGTGCAGCCGCCTGTGGTGGGGTCTGTGAGAACAGTTATGTACAGATTTCCTGCGGTGGAATGACGCTTGACGGCACCGCTGACTTTCGCCATCTGCATGAGTGAAATAATGCCCTCCTGCATTCTTGCGCCGCCTGACGCCGTAAAGCCGATTACCGGCAAATTGTTCTTTTCGGCATACTCAAAAATCGATGTGATTTTTTCACCCAAGACAGAACCCATGCTCGCCATCATGAAACGTGAATCCATGACGAAAAACGCGAATGGATTTCCGCATAGTTTCGCTGTACCAACGACAACAGCGTCTTTCTCACCTGTGGATTTGCGCGATTTTTCGAGCTTGTCGCTGTATCCCGGGAAATCAAGAAAATCTCTGCTTTCGAAATCGTCAAACATGAATTCACATGATTTTCTGTCAGCAAGCCATTTCACGCGCTCTTTGCCGCCCATACGAAAATATTTTCCGCATTTTGGGCATATCATGTTGCTCTTGAGAAGTTGGTGCTTCCCAAACTCGCCGTTGCAGCCCTTACATACAAGCTGTGTGTTTTCGGTGTGCTTGATGAGGGAATCAATATCTGTAGGGTGCTGTCCGGTGAGATTCTTTATAAAGCTTGTAAATACATTGGCCATATATGATCTCTTTTCTATATTTAAAATATCATATTGAGTTGGTAGTTATTAGTTAGTAGTTGTTAGATTTAGATTAGGTTTGCTAATAGCCGCCAACTACCAACTCCGTTTTGAGCAATTATTTATGTTGTCTACAATAACTTCTTAGCCCGAGATCAAACAATTAGTTGGGCGCAGGCGATAAAGCTATAGTAAACGACATAAATCTTTTCCTAAACGCTTTTTTAGTGTGGAGTTGTTTTGCTAATTCGGAATGCG
>CADCOF010000313.1 GCA_902802975.1 uncultured Ruminococcus sp.
CCCGATGCCGAATTTGTTCGATTGCCCGAAAACCGCAGTATTACTGGGCTTTCGCGGCTATTTTCCTTCGACCCTTGACATCAATACCACTGTTTCAACATGCCCTGTCCGCGGGAACATATCTACCGGTGTAACTTTCTCCGTCTTGTAACCTTTTTCATCAAACAGCTTCAGATCACGTGCAAGCGTTTCCGGGTCACACGAAACGTACACCACTCTTGACGGCGACATTTCGCAGATAGAATCAATAACAGATGGCGCACAGCCTTTTCTTGGAGGATCGATAATTACAACATCCGGACGTGTTCTGCGTTTTGCAAGGAGCTTTGCAGCAGCCTCTGCGTCTGCGCAAATAAACTCGGCATTATGTATTCCGTTTGTTTTTGCATTTTCTTTTGCGTTTTGTATTGCCTCGGGTACGATTTCGACGCCAATAAGTGATTTCACTTTATCCGCCATTGACAATCCTATTGTTCCCGCGCCACAGTACAAATCTATCAGCAGTTCACTGCCTGTAAGCTCTGCATACTCGGCGGCCAGTGCATATAATCGCTCCGTCTGATCGCGGTTCACCTGATAAAATGACAGCGGGGAAATATTAAACTTAAGCCCGCATAAAGTGTCGCTGATCGTGTCACTTCCGTATATAGTAATACACTTATTTCCCAATATTACATTTGTATTATTTGTATTTATGTTCAGTATTATGCTTGTAATATTTTTATTTGCCAAAATAAGCTTTTCTGTCAGCGTATCGGTGTTTGGAAGATTTTTTCCGTTAATGATCAAACACACCATAATCTGCGCGCCTTCTGCAGATCGTCTCAAATAAATATGACGAACAAGTCCCTTATGCGTCGTTTCATCATAAACACTGATATTGTTTTCTGTAATCCAGTTTTTCACAACGCGAATAATAGCATTAAACTCGTCCAGCTGCAGCGCACAGCTATCTGTTTTTACTATTCTGTGACTATGAGGCGCAAAGAAACCTGTTATCACGCTGCCGTCGTTATCTCTGCCAACAGGCATCTGCGCTTTATTACGGTAAGAGTTCGGGCTTTTGCAGCCTATTATCTCCCCCATATCGAAATCATGAAGTCCGCCGATTCTCGTCAACGCGTCGAACACACGCCGCTGCTTGATCTTCAATTCCTCTTCATACGCAATATGGCGAAAAACGCAGCCACCGCATTTTGAATAACACTCACAATCGGGCTGAATGCGATTTTCGGAAGGAGTAATTATACTTTCGACTTTAGCGAAAGCATAATTCTTCTTAACTTTCAGGATATGTGCGTTTATCTTATCCCCCACAGCGGTTTGAGGAACAAACACAGCCATACCGTCAATTTTTGCAATACCGCTGCCCTGACCTGTTATTTCTTCAATTTCTGTTGTAATTATGTCATTCTTTTTTATCATTGCAATTATCCTATCGGTGGGAATGCGCCCGACACAAGGTCAAACGCGGGTGATATAACTCATCTTTACTCATAATTGGTGAGCGAACTGCTCAGCTGCTCCCACTCTTCATAGAGTGCATCAAGTTTCTCGTTAAGCTCATTCAGGCTGTTTGTGTATTTCATCAAAGTTTCATAATCCGACTGTGCCTCTTCATCTGAAAGAAGTTCGGTAATATGGTTTATCTCGCTTTCTGTCCGGTCAATCTCTTCTTCACAGCGTTTCAGCTTCGTTTTTGCCTTCGCCAGTGCTGCCCGCTCTTCTTTTCGTCGGTAATACTCGTTGTTCTTTTTTCCTTGAGTGCTGCCGTTTTCACTGCGCGTTCTGATCTGAATCCCGCTGCCCATACTCTCATTTGACTTTTCGAGATAGTAATCGTAGTTTCCAAGATACTCCGTAACCCCGTCCTTTTTCAGCACAAGTACTCTGTCGGCAAGCTTATTAATAAAATATCTGTCATGCGATACTATCAGCATTGTACCGGTATATTCCAACAGTGTTTTTTCAAGCTGCTCACGAAATGATGTGTCAAGATGATTTGTCGGCTCGTCGAGAAGGAGTAAATTTCCGCCCTTCAGCATCAACTCCAACAGTGCGACTCTTGAACGCTCGCCGCCGCTCATCTCCCCCAACATTCGGTAAACATCATCGCCTTTGAACAGAAAACGCCCCAGCGCAGTTCTGACCTGCGTCTCGGTCAAATACGGAAACGCGTCCCACACCTGATCGAGCGCAGACTTTTTCAGATCAAGCCCGCTTTGCACCTGATCAAAATAACCTATCTCGACATTTGCGCCGAGATACACACTCCCTCTGTCGGCATCATATAATTTATTGATTATTTTAAGAAGAGTCGTTTTTCCGCAGCCGTTTTCGCCGAGTATAAACACGCGCTCACCTTTGCGAATATGAATATTCACATCGTCAAATATCAGTTCATGTCCGAATGATTTCCTGAGATTCTCGATAATAAGTACATCTTGCCCCGACTCACATTTCGGAGTAAATTTAAAATGTATCGTTTCAAGCTCGCTTTCGGGCGTCACAAGCGTTTCTTTAAGACGGTCTGCCTGCTTTTGTTTGCTGGCAGCCGTTATGAAATTATGCGCAACGCCCCATCTCTTCTGCTGCTCCACAATACCCTCGATACGCCTGATCTCCCTCATCGTCTGCTCGTAATGCGATTGCTCTTCTTCAAGTATTTTCTGCTTTTTTTGTATAAATTCGGAATACGATCCCGTGTACATTCTCGACTTGCCGTGTTCTATCTCGATAGTTTTATTTGTTACCTCGTCAAGGAAATATCTGTCATGCGACACAACAAGCACAGTGCCGCGGTAATCTTTTATAAACGATTCGAGCCAGTTCACCGCCGAAATATCAAGATGATTCGTAGGCTCGTCAAGCATCAGAATATCCGCACCGTCAAGCAGAAGTTTCGCCAATGCAAGCTTTGACCGCTGACCGCCGCTCAGTTCCCCTACAGGTCGCAGAAATTCAGCCTCGCTGAAACCAAGCCCCAAAAGTGCCGCCTTTGTACGGCTTTGATATGTAAGCCCGCCCATGCGCTCGAACTCTTCACGCAGGTGCATTTCTTTTAAAATAAGCTCCTCTATATGTTCGCCGCGCTCAAGCGCGCTGACTGTAACGGCAAGCTCGCTTTCCATATTAATAAGACGCTCAAACACGCCGAGAAGTTCATTATACACAGTATTATCCGAGTTGCTGCATGAATACTGCTCCATGCAGCCTATACGGAGGTCTTTTTCTTTGGCAACTCCGCCGCCGGACTGGGCAAGCCTGCCTGTTAAAATACGAAACAGCGTCGTCTTACCGGTACCGTTCGCACCGATAAGACCCGCCTTATCACCACGCTCAAGGCGAAACGAAATATTATCAAACAGCGTTCTGTCCGCAAAAGCCACAGACAGATTGCTGACGGTCAAAACAGCCATAATGGTTAACATCCTTTGTTCAATGCAATATATGATCAGCCAAAATAAAGCAGACAATATGATACAGGTTGAGTAGAAAATAAATCGCAGTGCCGGCAAGAACAATACTATTTGAAATGCGCAGCTGATGAGAATCGGCATTTTTTATCTTTGAAAAAGCGAAAAAGATAAGTGTAAGCGGCACACAGACTTTAACAAAAAATCCCAGATAAATATTCGACACGACTGTACTCATCAAAGGATTTGCTTCTTTGAAAAGACCTGTTTTTATAAGAGCAAGCGTACATATCCAATCCGAAACGTTAAGAAAAAACAGCGCAAACAGTCGGCGAACTACGCCCACACCGGTATCATCGTAAAAGACCGATTGTTTTTTCATGATATCACCCTGTATTATCATGCCCGAAAAAGCAACAATAATACACCATCACATGAGGCAAAAGCTTTAGCTGTGTTTGTTGTCGCCGTTTATCAGTATCCACGCTTTCAAAACAGCTGTCTGCGTTTTGCCGTCAGGAATGCGATTATTCATTACCATTTCAACTGCTTTTTCAATCGGAATTTTTTCTACATTCAAAAACTCATCTTCGTCAAGCTGCTGCCGCTCAAAGTGATCGACTCTGCACATGTACATATACACAACTTCATCTGTGAATCCCGGCGACACATAATCCGCGCCCAAAGACACATACCCCGTTCCAACTGCTCCCGTCTCCTCCAGCAGCTCTCTTTTTGCGTTTTCAAGCGGCGTTGTCTTTGTGTCGTCGACCTTTCCCGCGGGCAGTTCCAATACATTTTCCGCAAACGGGTAGCGGTACTGCTTCACAAAAAGCATTTCGTTGTCCTGCGTCAATGCGGCTACAGTAACACCCGCCGGGTGTCTTGCAACTTCTCTTTTTGTCAAATCGCCGTTGGGCAGCTCCACATCGTCCAATTCAACGCGTATCACTTTTCCATCATACAACACCTGTGAGGATAGTTTTTTCTCTTCAAGCTTCATTATTCTTTCTCCTTCCCCACATAAAACAGTGCAAGCGTATCGGGACCGCAATGCGCGCCAAGTACCGGCCCGATTTCTGTTATCATTATATTACTGATACCACAGCTTTTTGTAATGGAACGCGCAAGCAGATTTGCTTCATCTGCACAATCGGCATGAGCAACAAA
This sequence comes from uncultured Ruminococcus sp., assembly GCA_902802975.1. Taxonomy (GTDB): domain Bacteria; phylum Bacillota; class Clostridia; order Oscillospirales; family Acutalibacteraceae; genus RUG592. The sequence continues at coordinate 4,587 of CADCOF010000313.1, forward strand.
CACCGTATCGTTTTCCTCAGGTGAGTAATTCTCTGCCATTTGCTGCACAAGCTTTGCTATTGCATACTTACGTCCTCTTGCCTTGTACATAACCTTGATCTTACCGCTTTCATCGGTAGCAAGGACAGGCTTAATATTCATTACAGAACCCACGGCTGCAGCTGTTGCCGATATGCGCCCGCCTCTTTTCAAAAAATGGAGATCGTCGGGAGTGAACCAATGCTGTATTCTGCCTTTGAGTGATTCCGCCTGATTGCGCACTTCCTCAATAGATGCGCCGTTTTTCTTCATGGCAGCGCAATGATAGAGAAGCAGCGACTGACCCATACAAGCGCAAAGGCTGTCTACGCAATATATTTTTCTTTCCGGATAATCTTCCTTCAGTTCCTCGGCAGCAATACGTGCAACATTAAAAGTACCGCTCAACGCTGACGAAAAACCTATATACAAAACATCTTTTCCGTTATCAAGAACCGGCTTAAAATATCTGATAAAATCGTCAATAGACGGCGACGCAGTTTTAACGTTAACGCCCCTGCGCAGCAAATCATAAAAGCTGTCATTTCCAATCTCAAGACTGGAAAGAACGGAATCGAACGAATTCCCGCCTGTAATAACCTTAAGCGGAACAGCGGATATATGCATTTTATCGGCGGCAGCCTTCGGCATATCGCAGGCTGTATCCGTAATAATAGAATAATTACTCATATCAACAAATTCTCCTTGATTAGATTGATTTAAAAATCGACGCATAACACTATACTTTCACATTCTTATTATAATACAAAAAAGCTGTTACGTCAATCGGTGAATTTGCATGAACATAATTTCGTTCATACAAATTCAAGTTTATTATTGACAAAGCACGACTTTTGATGTAAAATATAAAAGTATTCGCAGACCCGATTTAGTGCGTAAAAGCACGAAAGCGGGAATCCACATGAGTTTCAAATAAAAAAGGAGAAAATGTATCATGAGAAAAACAAAGAAGATTCTCGCCGGCGCAATGGCTGCATTCATGATGACAGCTGCTTTTGCCGGCTGTGGTTCAACCGACACAACAGGTACAACCGGCGGAAAAACAACCGGTACGACAGGCGGTGCAGCAACAGCAGACTCTGCCGTTGCAAAGATTGAAGGAAAAAGCTTCAACATCGGCGTTTGTCAGCTCGTTCAGCACGTTGCTCTCGACGCTGCTACAGAGGGCTTCCAGGATAAGCTCACAGCTCTTCTCGGCGAAGACAATGTAACATTCACAATTCAGAATGCACAGGGTGATTCGGCAAACTGCGCAACTATCTGCAATCAGTTTGTTGCAGACAAGGTTGACCTTATCATGGCTAACGCAACACCGGCTCTCCAGGCTGCATACACAGCAACAGATTCTATTCCGATTCTCGGCACATCTGTTACACATTATGGCACAGCTCTTGATATCAAAGATTGGAAGGGCTACTCCGAAAACAACGTATCAGGTACATCAGACCTTGCTCCCCTTGACGAGCAGGCTAAGATCGTAAGCGAGCTTTTCCCGGACGCTAAGAAGGTTGGTCTTCTCTACTGCTCGGCTGAGCCTAACTCAAAGTTCCAGATCGATACAATTACGCCTTACCTCAAGGACGCTAATTATGAAGTTAAGGAGTACACATTCTCCGACTCCAACGATATCGCTGCTGTTGTAACAAGCGCATGCGATGAGTGCGATGTTCTTTATATCCCCACGGACAACACAGCTGCTTCCAACACAGGTATCATTGACAACATTGCTGCTCCCAAGAACATTCCGATCATTTGCGGTGAGGAAGGTATCTGCGAGGGCTGCGGCGTTGCAACTCTTTCTATCAGCTACTATGATCTCGGCGTAAAAACAGCTGAGATGGCATATGACGTTCTTGTAAACGGTGCAGATATTTCCAAGATGGAAATCGGCTACGCTCCTGTTACAAAGAAGTACGACAAGGCTCGTGCAGAGGCTTTGGGTATTACTATCCCTACTGACTATGTTGCAATCGGTGAAGACGCTGCAACAGCTGATGAAGCCAACTAATTCAAGTATTTAATAAAAATTCCGGATATTTGGGGTGCATATTCTACACCCCAAATATTTGCATATACACTAAAAATGAAAATGGTGAAAAAATGGATGGATTGATATCATATTTCTCTTCACTGAATCCAATGACATTTGTTTCCCAGCTGCCCGGAAACATCGCTCAGGGTATCATCTGGGGACTTATGGCTTTGGGACTATTCATAACTTTCAGGCTGCTTAATTTTGCGGATCTGACTGTTGACGGTTCCTTTGCAACAGGCGGCGCAGTAACAGCCATCATGGTAATCAACGGTGTTCCCGCGTGGGCAGCACTTTTGACATCACTTGCAGCAGGCATTATTGCGGGGTTGATCACAGGCTTTCTTCATACCGTTTTAGCTATACCTGATATATTATCGGGAATATTAACTCAGATTGCGCTGTATTCCATAAATCTCAACATTATGGGCAAAGCAAATTTACCTGTCAGCTACCGCAATTACGATCTTATTCTCAGCGCAAGCAACATCAAGATGGCAATCGTCATCAGCCTTGCATTTGCCGTTGTGCTTATCGGACTGATGTACTGGTATTTCGGAACCGAAAGCGGTTCCACTATCCGTGCAACCGGTTCAAATCCCGATATGAGTAAGGCGCAGGGCATTAACATCAATGTTGCAAAGGTGATCGCACTTGCACTTTCGAACGGAGTTGTTGCGATGTCCGGCTCCCTGTTCGCACAGTACCAGGGCTTTGCCGATATAAATATGGGCAGAGGCGCGATCGTTATCGGTCTTGCCGCTGTAATTATCGGAATGGTCATTGGAGACGCAATATTTAAGAAAAAGAGCAATTTTGTAATTAAGCTTATATTTGTTGTTGTCGGAGGCATTTTGTATTACATTTCAATGGGTATTGTATTGTGGCTCAAGATGCCCACAGACGATACAAAACTATTCACAGCTGTGATCGTTGCACTGTTCCTTGCAGTTCCGAATCTTAAAGAAAAATCTAAGAATTCGTTTAAGCGCGCTGCGAAACGAAACAACAAAAACATTTTGGTGGAGGGTAGAAAAGATGCTTGAGATCAAAGATGTTTATAAAACCTTCAACGCAGGCACAATCAACGAAAAAATGGCACTCAGAGGCGTAACGCTGAAACTTGAAGACGGAGATTTCTGCACAGTGATCGGCGGCAACGGCGCGGGAAAATCAACTATGCTGAATTCCATCGCGGGGACTTGGCCTGTTGACAACGGAATGATACTCATTGACGGAGAAGATGTATCGGGTCTGCCCGAACACAAACGCGCACCGTTTCTTGGGAGAGTATTCCAGGATCCGAGAATGGGCACTGTAGCCGACATGGGAATTGACGAAAACCTTGCTATTGCAGCGCGCCGCGGCAAGCGAAGAGGTCTTGCCTGGGGTGTAACAAAAGCCGAAAGAGAAGAATACAGAGAGCTTTTGAAACAGTTTGATCTGGGACTTGAAGACCGCATGACCGCAAAAGTCGGACTTCTATCGGGCGGACAGCGTCAAGCGATAACACTTTTAATGGCGACTATCAAAAAGCCGCGTGTACTCCTCCTTGACGAACATACAGCTGCGCTTGACCCGAAAACAGCGGCAAGAGTGTTGGAACTTTCGGACAAGATCATTTCGGAAAACAAGCTTACCGCACTCATGGTAACACACAACATGAACGACGCAATCACTCACGGTAACCGACTTATTATGATGAACGACGGCAAAATCATTCTGAACATCAGCGGTGAAGAAAAGAAAAAGCTGACTGTACAAACTCTTCTGGAAAAATTCAAAGAAGTAAGCGGCTCGAATCTTTCAAACGACAGAATGCTGCTTGAAAATTAACATTAATTAAGACCTGCGCCAACAATTACGTTAAGCGCAGGTCTTTTATTGTCAAAAATTATTCTTCACAAGCTATAGCTGCAAACTCTGTCTCTGTCATTCTCGCACGCTTTGCTGCTTCGCCTACAGTCAACAAACCGTCCCTGACAAGATTCACCAATATTTCCACTATTCCTTCG
>CADCOF010000314.1 GCA_902802975.1 uncultured Ruminococcus sp.
CGTAACCTACTAACTCCACAGGCGTAAATTCGGGCTGCACCATCCCTACTGCCGCTATTATAAAACAAAACTTTCGTTTTGTCAACACTGTGACAGGCGCAGGCATGCGCCTGCAAGCAATACGCGCACGAACTATGTGCAAACAACAACTTTTTCACCTGCGCCCAACAACAAAGGAACAGCACCGGGGTGCGGGCGTCCAGTAGACACCTATGCCGAAGGCAGAATTACCAACCGAGCCGGCAGGCGAGACCCGCGGTGAGGCACGCGCGCATAAAAGTTACTATACAAAAGAATTACACCGCGATCTGCTAGCGGGCTAGATTTTGTATTCATCCCGATATTCAAAATAGAACTCGATTAAGCCATCATCACGCTCCAGCTGAGGACGATCGGGAATTGGGGTTGCCGGCATCTGTTTTTGATAGTTTGTCTCTCTTGGCGGAGAAACTGCCTCCGCTCTTATTTTAGGAGCGGTACTGACATCTCTCTTTTCATAGTAATCAGCATACGCTAATGCAAAAGGGGATTTTTTCTTCTTTGAACTGAGATTGTGATACATATATCTATAATAATATGAAATGCCAATGATAACTAACAACACCAACAATGCAAAAATCATTGCAACCATAACTATCGGCAAATATTTGAGCCAACTATTATTTTTTGCTAAGAATTCCCCCATTCCATTCTCACTCCTTTCCCTCAAGTACTCTCTCTACCTCGGAAATATCATGAGCTGACGTAGATTTGACTATCTTCTGCTTTAGTTCCGAATTGTTATTCAGCTTTTGCTTAAGGTAATCAACTGCCACTTTATATTTTTCGTTTTTATTGTATTCCGAAACGACTTGATACGAACCAACAGGATCTTTGTTATAGTCAACAATCGCCTTTGCAATAGTCATTCCGTCACAATCCGTTGAGGAAAGGTTCCTTTTAAGCGCAAGCGACTCCGCAACTGATTTCACATTGTTGAAATCAAATATATTGCCCATTATCGTGTCTATGTATTCCTTGATTATCGCCTGATCTGCAGTATGTGAAAGACATTTCAACAGAACATCTTCAACTTCCGACTTGGAAATTCCCGCTCCGTCTGAATACGATACCTCCAAGACCTCATTGTAGGACTCCGTTCGTTCAGGATCGGCCTCAATCAATGCAATAGCCTTATCTTTATAATCATTCAAATCATTTTCTGTATAGCCGTTGGCTATTTCGTCAAACTCATATTTTGAAATTTCGTAAATTTTACTTGCCCTTGCACCATTGATTCCTGCCGATAACAATATCAAAACAAAAAGGAAACCTGCCGCAATTACAAGCGCAAGAAAACTCTTTTTTGGCTTATCTCGTTCAAGCAGCATTTTTTCTGCATTCTGAGCAGCCTCTTTAAGCTCATCATAATTCTGATATCTGTCTTGAGGGTTCTTCTCGGTGCACTTGACAATAATACCTTCCAGCTCTTTGATATATCCATCTGGAACATTAAAAAGATCACGTCTAAAATAACCGTCTTCTGTCATCTTTATACGAAGATCTCTGTCAGGGTTTATGCAATCCCATAATGATGCTCCAAAAGAAAAAATATCACTTCGCTGATCCACAATTCCGGTTGTTTTAAGTCTCAGACTTCGTCTGGCGTCAGGTGAATCACAGCACTCGGGTGCTGCAAAACCATTTGTACCAAAAACTCCAACGTCATCACCAAATTCCATATTCAGCGATACTGTGTCATCAGCATTTTTTATCTCCATAGATTTACCAAAGTCGATAATTGTTATCGATTCGGTTTGACTGGAAACCATTATATTTTCAGGTTTGATATCAAGGTGAAGAAATCTATGTTCTTCCGTTACATGTGACATTATCTCGCAGAACTGCATTGTCCACTGCAAAAGCTTTCGTTGAAAAGCAACTACTTCTTCATATGAAGAATCTGCCGTTGGCGCATTTCCGATAATGCCTCGTGACGCATCGCCCCGACAGTACTCGTTCAAGTCACACCCGGATATATAATCCTCCACTATACAAAAATACTGCGCGGTAGGCGACGTCAATTCAATGCACTGCTGCTGCTTACTTTCAGGAATCATTCTGAACAAATCCTGCAAAACATGCAGTGATATATCGGGAATAACACCGGCGAGTTTGCTTGTACTGCACTGCTCAAGGCGGCTTAATGTTTTCATTTCAAAATTGAAAAAATCAGCCCAACGATCCATCTTGCGGAATTTAAGCGCGTACGTACGCCCAACAGACTTCTTTTCTCCTTTGAAAACTATGCTTTCGCCGCCTACAGCAATAAACTTATTTATTGTAAATTCGTCAATGACGTCAAAAATAACGCCGTCAAGATTACTTTTTTTAATTTCCATATCATTCACTTCTCGTCAGGACTAACGCCGTAATATCATCTGTCTCTCCACTGTCCACCAGCTGTTCGGTTATCTGTTCAAGCAGATCTACAGTTTGCTCTCTGGTATAACATGAGTAAAGCGGCTCATAGATACCTGCGAAATTACATCTCTTATAAAACCCATCAGTACACAATATATAAAAACTATCAGCATGAAAAGTATCAACCGAAAATGTCAACTGTACCTCGTTGTCATTTTTGCCGCCAATATGCATTGCAATGCTGTAGCCGTCTTCTGCTTTGTCATCTTGTGTCAAACACAGCATTCGGCCATCAGCTAAAAGTTCATAAAGCCGACTGTCGCCCGCATTGAATATTATAACATCTCGTTCATCTGTTATCATTCCACATA
>CADCOF010000315.1 GCA_902802975.1 uncultured Ruminococcus sp.
AACAGACAAGACAGGCAAGTCGGTAACTAAGTCTGCACAGTGCGTTGTAAAGAGCAGCGGCACAACAACAACAGCTCTTACAAACAATTCCAAGATCAGTTCCGCAAATATTACTCTTGGCTCCACAGTTACCATGACCGGTGCGGCTTCGGGCGGTACATCACCGTACAAATATTCTTATTATTACAAGAAGAGTACTGTATCGAACTGGAATACAAAAGCTGAACTCACAACACAGACAAGCCAATCATTAAAGCCGACAAGCTCCAATACTTACTATGACATAAGGATAGTAGTTACTGACAACACAGGAAAATCTGTTGAGAAGCTCTATTCGGTATATGTAAAGTAATTGTATAGTTACATCTAAAAAAACGGTACTGCCCTTTTGGACAGTACCGTTTTTTTATGTGTGTGATTTCTTTGATGAGTGTCGTGCTTTATTACAACGACAATAAATTATTGCAGTGCGAAGAATTGTGAACGAAAGTGAGAAACTCACAGCGAGCATTAATTCAATGTGCAATGTGCAATTAGCAATGTGCAATGGTGTGATATGCGATAGTTTATCACAACGACAATAAATTATTGCAGTGCGAAGAAATATGATCGAGAGTGAAGAACTCACAGCGAGCATTCATTGCACATTGCACATTGCACATTGCACATTGCACATTGCTAATTGCACATTGAATATTGCACATTGAATATAGCACATTGCTAATTGAATTCCTGCGTATCCGAGTAATCCCACCACTCGCCGCTGTAGCCGGTAAATCCGTTTCTGTACATTACATCTTCAAGAAGTCTTGAATTCGCTGCAGCAGTTTCGCTCACATCACTGTAATCACGATCTGCGATTGAGGAAAATTCATCAAACCCGGAAGGCATCTCCACCGGCGTTCCATCCAGATGAACAATCGAAATATCTATCGTGTTTCCAAGGCTATGCCCCGAAATGCCATAATTCGGGTCAGCAACAAACATTGGATCGGGATACGTTTCCCATAATTTCCACTGCGCCTCATGAGAGCGGTACGCATCCCATATTAATATGCGATAACCTTTTTCTTTAAGCTCATTTTGCACAGACATCAGTTTTTTTACTGTCCCATAGCATAAATAAGCTTCCGGGTCATCATAAATAACGCTCCCTGTAAAATTATCGGCTGTGGCGTACCTGAGATCGATCTCTGCGTCCGGTATGTATTCAAGTATGCGTACAAGCTGTCCATCGTCGGGTATTTCAGATATTTCAGATATTTCAGATATCTCTGAATCCGTATTAGTATTATCGGATTCCGTTTTTATTTCGCTCGTATTTTTAACGGGTAAATCAGGGGAAGTGTTTTTTGTTTCATTGTTTTTTGGGGCAGCTTCATCACTTGTTTCAATATTATTTAACTCAACGACAGATGACGCCGGAATGTCATTTTTCTCGCTGCAGCCTGTTAATACAACAGCTAATACTGCAATTAGTAACCATTCTTTTTTCATACAGCACCTCATACTCAAAATTCACTTAAACAAATAAGTAACTTGGCTATATGATACCACAAAACATTGATGCAGTCAACACACTTACAATAACTATCCCCTAGCTATTTTGTGGGGCTGCTCGCCCCACACCCTCGGCAGCTTTTTTGAAAAAAAGCTGCGCAAAAAACTTTCTATTAATATTTTGTATCCATTCAGAACCCCTCCGTCACGCCTGCGGCGTGCCACCGTCTTGTCGGTCGGCTGGGAGCCGTCCCCGACATGTGAGGCTTTACCGACTCAATGTTCTAAATAAGTGTATCGTTGAAATATAGGTTAGCGCATATGTGGTGAAACCCGCCGCCGGTATTGTTTATTTTTCATAACTCTTTTAAAATGCACTTGTAATTATTTTACAGTATTGACAGTAATACCAAAATTGTGATAAAATATTGGCAATAAACATATGATCACTATATTTTAAAGAAACGGAGTGAAACACATGATAAGAAAGCTAATGTCGTCTGTTCGGGAATATAAACTTCCGTCATTTCTTGCGCCTACATTCGTTGTAGGAGAGGTTATTATTGAAGTTATTGTTCCCATACTTATGGCAAATCTTATCGATTACGGCATAACAAAAACAAATCTGCCGTATATTTACAAAACCGGTGTGCTTATCGTGATATTATGCTTGGTATCATTGTCATTGGGAGCGTTGGCGGGAAAATACGCTGCTAAGGCCGCAGCCGGTTTTGCCAAGAACCTGAGAAAGGATATGTTTTACAGCGTACAGAAATTTTCATTCTCAAATATTGACAAGTTTTCGACTTCCAGTCTGGTCACACGTTTGACAACAGACGTTACAAATGTGCAAAACGCATACATGATGCTGGTCAGAACAGCTTTCAGAAGTCCTGCAATGATAATTTTCAGTATGACAATGGCATTTCGCATAAATCCAAAAATAGCAAGCGTTTTTTTGGGAATGATTCCCATACTTGCCGCGGGTTTTCTGTTCATCTTCTCAAAAGCTCACCCTACTTTTCAAAAAGTATTCAAAACTTACGATCACCTTAACAACATTGTGGGTGAGAATCTTCACGGAATTCGTGTGGTAAAATCATTTGTACGTGAAGAATACGAAGATGAAAAATTCAAGGACGTTTCGAAAAAGATGTACGACCTGTTCATGAAAGCCGAAAAACTGGTAATAATTAATCTGCCGCTTATGCAGGCGGTTATATATGCGTCAATGCTGCTGATGTCATGGATATCTGCAACATTTATCGTGGCGTCCGGAAATAATCCAGCAAATGGTATGACAACAGGACAATTTACAAGTATGTTCACATATCTCATGCAGATGATGATGAATCTGATGATGCTGTCAATGATATTCATGATGCTGGTAATATCTCGTTCCTCAATTGAGCGTATCTGCGAATTATTAGATGAAGTTCCCGATCTTGCAAATAAAGACGATCCCATTATGACTGTGCCGGACGGCAGCATTAAATTTGCAGACGTTTCTTTCAGTTATAACGGAAGTGACAAATACTGTTTGTCAGATGTTGATATTGAAATAAAATCCGGCGAAACGGTCGGCGTTATCGGAGGAACCGGTTCAAGTAAATCCACAATTGTGCAGCTTATCCCGCGCTTGTATGACGCAACTAAAGGAACAGTATATGTAGGCGGTCACGATGTGCGCGATTACGACATAGAGTCACTGCGAAACGAAGTTGCAATGGTTCTGCAAAAAAATGTGCTGTTCTCGGGTACAATCAAAGAGAATCTCCGTTGGGGCAATAAAGACGCCACAGATGAAGAAATCGTCAGAGTGTGCAAGCTTGCGCAGGCTGATTCATTTATCGAGAAATTCCCGGATAAGTACAATACATACATAGAACAGGGCGGTACAAATGTATCGGGCGGTCAGAAACAGCGTTTGTGTATTGCGCGGGCATTGCTCAAAAAGCCGAAGATACTTATTCTGGACGACTCCACAAGTGCTGTAGATACAAAAACAGACGCGCTTATCAGAAAATCTTTCGCAGCAGAAATCCCCAATACTACAAAGATCATTATTGCGCAGCGAATTTCGTCCGTCCAGGACGCCGATAAGATAATTATTCTTGACGGCGGAAAGATCAACGCGGTAGGAACACATGATGAACTGCTGAAACACAACAAGATATACAAAGAGGTTTATACCTCTCAGATGAAGGGAGGTCAGGAAGATGAGTAAACAGCAAAAGAATACCAAGCCTGTCAAAGGCGATAAATCAAAACCGGCGGCACCCCCTGAAAATATGCACGCTATGCCAAAAGTGGATAAAGCTACCGTTAAGCGGCTTGTATCGTATATCTTCGATAATTACAAAGGCAGGTTCGTTATTGTTGTTATTTGCATCATTCTGAGTTCCGCTGCAAATGTTGTTGGCTCAGTATTTTTGAGAATTCTTATCGACTCCTACATTATGCCGCTTGTCAGTGAAAAAACGCCGAATTTTGCACCTTTGCTTCACGCTTTGATAATAATGGGGTGCATATATCTGTTTGGTATCTTATCGGGGTATATTTATAATTACATCATGGTGTATATCTCTCAGGGCGTTCTGAAAAAAGTCAGAGACGATATGTTTGAGCATATGCAGTCACTTCCGATAAGCTACTTTGATACAAATACTCATGGCAACATTATGAGTTATTATACCAACGATACGGATACTCTTCGTCAGATGATATCTCAATCCATACCGCAGATGATCAGTTCGGTGATAACGATCGTCGCTGTATTCGTTGCTATGGTAATGACCAGTATACCTTTAACGGGCGTTGTTATGTTATTTATTGTGCTGCAGATGTTTGTTGTAAAACAAGTCGGAGGACGCAGCGGCAAGTATTTTATTTCACAGCAGAATTCATTGGGTAAAGTCAACGGCTACATTGAAGAAATGATCACAGGACAAAAAGTTGTAAAAGTTTTTTGTCATGAAGAAGAAGCCCAGAACGATTTTGATAAGCTGAACGAGCAGTTGTACACAGACGCATATAACGCAAACCAGTTTGCCAACATGCTCATGCCCATTATGGGTAATATCGGCAATCTGCAGTATGCCGTTCTTGCAATTATCGGCGCAATAATCAGCGTTTCAACAGGCGGTCTTTTGACTATCGGTTCGATAGTTTCGTTCCTTCAGCTTTCGAAAAGCTTCTCTATGCCTATAGGTCAGGTTTCCCAGCAGCTTAATTCGGTAATTATGGCTCTCGCGGGGGCGCAGCGTATTTTCTCTCTCATGGACGAAAAGAGTGAAACTGATGAGGGCTATGTTACGCTCGTCAATGTAAAGGATGAAAACGGCACTCTTGTTGAAAGTGAAAAACGCACAGGCATCTGGGCGTGGAAGCACCCGCATGAAGACGGCACCGTAACATACACCCGCCTATGCGGCGATGTTCAGATAAACGATGTGGACTTTGGATATAATCCCGATCACATTGTTTTGCACAATGTAAGCATTTACGCAAAGCCGGGTCAGAAGGTCGCATTTGTCGGCGCAACCGGCGCAGGAAAAACTACGATAACAAACCTGATAAACAGATTTTACGATATTGCAGACGGCAAGATACGTTACGACGGTATCAATATTAATAAGATCAAAAAGTCAGACCTTCGCCGTTCACTCGGAATGGTACTCCAGGAGACAAATCTGTTCACAGGCACGATCATGGATAACATCCGATACGGAAAGCTCACTGCTACAGATGAGGAATGTATCGAGGCGGCAAAACTCGCCAACGCCCACAGCTTTATAACGCGTCTTCCTGACGGCTACAACACCATGATAGACGGCACGGGCGGCAGTCTGTCGCAGGGGCAGCGTCAGCTGTTATCAATAGCACGCGCAGCAGTTGCAGACCCGCCGGTTATGATACTTGACGAAGCCACATCGTCAATAGACACACGAACGGAATCGCTTGTATCTCAGGGAATGGACTCGCTGATGAAAGGCAGAACGGTATTTGTAATAGCGCATCGTCTGTCTACCGTACGAAACTCCGACGTTATAATGGTTCTCGAACAAGGCAGAATAATAGAACGAGGAAGTCACAACGAATTGATAGCAAAGAAAGGCAAGTACTATCAGCTTTATACAGGCGCATTTGAACTAGAATAGCAGCGTGGCGGGCATGCGCCCGGCGGCCAAGCGGCCGCAAGCAGTACGCGCACAAAGCTTATATTAAACTATAGTCTTTTGCCCGCGTCCGAA
>CADCOF010000316.1 GCA_902802975.1 uncultured Ruminococcus sp.
CGAATTGCGAATTGAATTCCGCATTTCGAATTGCGAATTGAACTCCGCACTCATAAATGTTCTTAATAGGATTTTTTCAATGACGTTTACTACCGTACTGACAGTGGCTCACATGGGCAGCCGCTAACCGGGATCAGGTACGCTCTTTGCCTGCTAAAGACGTTGAATCGCTAATACCAACGGAGTATCTGAGAATATAGAGTGCGTCGGCACTGTCAATAAAACCGTCGCTGTTCACGTCGCTTGCAATGTATGCGTCTGAACCTTCTTCCATTTCTGCAAGTCCGACAGAATATCTGAGTACCATGAGAGCATCGGCACTGTCTACCGTTCCGTCGCAGGTTGCGTCACCATACAGAATTTTATTTTCCGAAACGTCTCCGCTCTTTTCAAGTGTAATCGTTATTGTAAGATCGCCTGTGATCTTCGTGATACGGTACGTGTTCTCCGCGCCGGTATCCTCGGGAGTTTTGATGTTTTTATATGTACCTTCTGTCGCTGAAACGCTTTTCACAGTGTAACCGGCAGCAGGGGTGACCTTAAAATTGATCTGTCCCGTACCGTCTGTGACGATTCCGCCGGCATTGTCTTCACGTGCGTATGCCTCGGTCTGGTTCTCCTCGCCATTTGTGTAGTCGTGTGTAGCATAAGTTGTTATTGTCGCGCTGCCGCCTTCGATTACAAATGTGCCTTTGAAACCTGTCGTGGTGGCGTCGCCTGTGTCAGTCGGATCTGATGAAGCGGCATCTTCCCAAACTGCATACAAAGTGGAGTCGCATGGGATAATAAATGTGTCGCCTGCAGAGTATGAAACTCCCATGCCGTCACTCTGCGTATTCCACTCCTTGAACGTTTTGCTGTCATTCGTAAAACTGCTGCCCGCAACGGTAATCGCAGAACCGGTTTGAGCCGTTGCCGAAGTGGAATTACTTGTACCATTGTTGGCGTTATATGTTAGCGTGGAGTCGGGTGTACCATTTATATCACCCGCAAAAGTAATATAAGACACATTAGTTTTTGCAGTGGTTGAAATAATCTCCTGTGAGCCATTGAGCATTACGGAAACCTTTGTGCCGGACGTTATACTGCCTATTGAATCGCCTATGGCATAGCTTGTGCTGCCCGCCGTGAGAGTTACCTTTGACCGGTCTGTCTGAGATATATTTGTGCCGTTGCTGCCGCCCATGCCTCCTCGACCGCCTCGACCGCCCATGCCTCCTGCGCCGCTGCCTGACCATGCTGCCCAGGTCTGCTTTGTTGCGCTGTTAAGCTTTTCGCCTTCCATAGGATATGAGCCGAGACCAAGAATAGAACCGCCTTCAACATTGAATGAACCTTCGAGATCAAATGCGTTTCCGCCGGAATCTGCTAACGCTACTGTCTTGCCTCCGTATACTGAGATAGAACCGTTCGAATCGAGTCCGTCGTTATCATTTCCGCTTGAGGCGTCGGCATATATATTGCCGCCATAAATATTCAGTTCAAAATTATATTTTGACAAATCGCCATTAGCTGCATTTATCGCATCGTCGCCGGCTATAACATCTATATCGCCGCTGTAGAAATTTATAACTGCGCCCTCTATGCCCTCATAAGATTTATTGACATTAATGTCAAGCTCGCTGTTGTCCGCGCCCAGAGAACCGATGTTCAAAAGATAATCGCTGTGTATTGCGTCGTCTCCCGCATTGATGTTGTATGTTCCGCTGCGAATGTTCAAACAGCTTTCTGCGTTTATTCCGTCGCCGTAATAATCAACGTCCTGACCCATGTTTCCTCCGGGTATCCATGGATTACCGGTAGTTGTGCTTGTAGAAGAGCTTTTTGGAGTATACACATTTGTGGTGTCTATATTTACCGTAAGATCGCTCATAGTCAGATATGCAAAATATTCGCTTTTAGGATCATACTCAAGTTCCTTCGAAAGCTCGGAATCGAGAGTCGCACCGGATTTAATACCATTTTTTGCGGCGGCATTAATATTAAGCGTACCGTCGCCGGAAATAGTCACCTTAGACGCACCCTTCAGCTTTATAACTGCATTTTCGGCGTTATCTACCTCTGTATCGGATTCGGTATATCCCTGATCGAGCCAATAATCCTCACTGTTGGCAACGGAATCCGAAAGAGTAACATCGCCCTTAACTATGATATCGGCTTGTGAATTTTTGTTGCAAACAAGCGGTGCGGTAGAGGAGTTTGAAAGCTCCAGATCTTCAAGTGTGAGCGTAACGCCGGTTGTGCTTTTCTTGACTTTGATGCTGCCGTCGGCGCATTTTCCCGTGATCTTATAATTACCCGCACCGGTAATGGTAAGCTCACAGCCACTTGTCTTGTAATTCGTATCTGCTATGTTAGATACAGTGATCCCGCTGTCAGTAAACGTAAAAGTTGTAACATCGGTCTCCGACGCCGACGCCGGCATAGCTGTACCAAACACAATATTGCTGCACAATAAAGCCGCGCAAAGGATACTTGTCAATGTTTTTCTTTTTTTCATATTTAGTCACCTCATTTTTTATACCAAATAAAACATCGGTATATTTTCTTTAATACTATGATACACCATAAATCTTAAAAATTTCTTTAAAAAAAATGTGACTAAAAAACTTTTTCTGAAACTATAAATGAGCAAAAAAGTAAAAATGCACAAAACTGAAGTTTGATAGAGCATAGCATAAAGTTTTCGCCAAGCCTTTTTCAAA
>CADCOF010000317.1 GCA_902802975.1 uncultured Ruminococcus sp.
AGAGCATCACAAAGTTTTTCGCCAAGCCTTTTTTCAAAAAGGCTTGCCGCCGGAGGCATACCGAAAGCTTAAGTTGATGACATTGCTGTAGGGGAGGTGGCACGGCTGGGAGCCGTCCCCGACGGCTGGGAGCCGTCCCCGACGGTTGGGAACCGCCCCCGGCGGCTGGGAGCCGTCCCCGACGGTTGGGAACCGCCCCCGGCGGCTGCGAAAGCAGACGTGACGAAGGGGTTATACTGCGGTAATTTTCGTTTTGGCACATTCTCAATTCATAGAACTAAATATTTTGCAATGCTTTTTTTCAAAAAGAGGGGCGGGTTTCAGGATAAATTTTCGATACCGCCTTTGAAAAAACTAAAATATCTTATGGAGTGTGATATAATGGATTTATTTAACGAACAGCTTGTTATCCGAAAGAACAACAGCAAACATATTATGAAATTAATTATTTATTTAATGCTGATATTTACAGTACCGACTGTTTTGTTCTTTATGGGCTTAAACGGTATTGGCACACGGTATTTTGTTGTTGTTGCGGTATGTGCTTTTCTGTTTGGCATTTACGGGTCTTATTACCTTGTAACAGGATTATATGTTGAATATGAATATGCAGTTACAAACAGCAACATTACAATCGACAAAATAACCGCCAAGCGCAGCCGCAAGCGCATCATCAGCGTTGACATAAAAAAGCTTAATACACTTCGCACACTGAAAGACGCAGACATTGACCACAAAAGTTTCAAAAAGATTTTCAAAGCTTCAGTGACTGAAACAGGCGACGACGTTTATGCTGCCGAAATGCACCTCGATAAATTCGGCGGTGACTGTCTTCTTCTGTTTTCGCCAAACGAAAAAACGCTCAACACAATGAAGCCGTTCCTTCGTCAAAATGTGAAAGCGGAGCTTATAAAAGCAGGCGTATTCAAATCGGCATCTGCCGGCAAAACACAACCTAAAGAGAAGTCTGTTGACCTTAAAAAAAAGCAAAGTGATGATAACAACAAAAAATAATGTTTGTCACCAACGCATCTGAAGTTTTTCGCCCAGCCTTTTTTCAAAAAGGCTGGCCGCCGGAGGCAAAATTCAGCGCCTCGTCACACTCTGAGGTGACGCTTAATCTATAAGTATAAACGCAAGTAGGAGACTGCCCCATAACCGAGCAGTCTCCTACACTTTTTTGTTACTTAATATACGTTCCGTCTGTACCTATCTTACCTTTTACGGTATTACTCTTAGTATCAAGAACGTAAACTCTGATATTGCCCTGACCTATAGAATCAGTTGAAAGTTTTCCGTTCGTCACGGTATACTTTTTGCCTGTTACTGCTTCATAATAAGTGCCGTTCAAAACATTTGTGAACTCCGCGCTGCCGGAAACCGCAACGAGCGCGTAGCTGTCAACATCGCCTTCGGTGTAGCGTCTCTTGTACGCAAACTTGTTGCTCTTGCAGCCTGCTGTTGAATACTGACCTTTCTGCAGTGCGGGAACTGCGCGGCGTATCTCGTTCAAACGCTGAATATGCTTTGCAAGCGGCTTCGAAAGAGTCTTCGACACCTCGCCGGTAGCTGTGTATTTGCTAAAGTCCTGAGCTGTGACAGTTCCTTCAAGGTGGTCACCGTAATATGCGCGTCCTGTTGTCGAAAGCGGCTTTTGAGTTCCGACGTCGATAGCCATTCCCTTCTGGAATTCTATCTCAGAACCGTAATACAAACACGGAATGCCTCTGAACGTAAACATCAGCGACAAATTCTCCGCCCATGTTGCCGTACCGCCGTTGAAGCGCACTTTCTGCGACTTGTCCGGTGCATAATCGTGCGAATCGACATATACCACATTCCATGTGGAGTCGTTGTAGTATTTGTCTTCACTGAGCGCACTGTTATACGCACCCTGAGCTGTGTCAAAATTCCAGTGCATTGTAAAGTCAATGACGCCCATGCCCGAGAATTTGCTGTAATCCGGTGTGTGATAATCATTTCCGTCCAGGAATGCGTTTGTTGAGGTCGGCTGCGAACTCAGATTGCTGTCGTTGTCGTTCCAATGATCGAGAGTGAGGTTCATATTTGCGTTGACTGATTTGGGGTCTGTACCGCTGCTCCAGCCTGCACCGTTGGCATATTTCGACTGCGTTTCTTTCCATGTGTAGAACTGGCTAGATTCAGACGCGTGACCTCTGTACCAGATTTCGTTGTATCGCGTGCAAACCTCACCGAACATATAGAAATTATCCTTAACGCTCGTAAGCTGCGGCAGGAACATATTGTTCAGCGACAATCTCGAAATATGGCGCACAGTATCCACTCTGAACCCGTCAACGCCCATGCGAATATAATCGGAATAAATATTTACGAGTTTCTCCGCAACCGCAGGGTTCTCCGTGTTGATATCAACACAGTCACCGTCAATCTGCGAATATTTGCATGTCCAGTCGTCCCAGTTTAGACTTTGCCAATATCCGTTATGGTAGTAGTTGTTTGGATTATATTTGCCGCTTGTTGTGACCTTCGCCATAGTTTGCTTATCTTTAAGCGGGCTGTTGGGGTTGTTGTTTTCCGTAACTGTCGTGTCCTTCATCAGACACAATCTCTGATCATACTGAGTCTGACCCGGCTGCGCCCAATATTCCTCTGCAGAATGAAGTCCGTATGCGTTCAAAAGCTCCTCATTCGGAACCATAGACTTCTCTATATCTGCCAAATCGCTTATCGAATCGTACTCTTTCGTGAACAGCGGGCAAAGATTCGCCTCGCCGAAATTTCCGGTATGCTGCCACACAACGTCCTGAATGATCTTGATTCCCTTTGCGTGTGCAGCGTCTATCAAATCCTGATACGTTGCGCCGGCACTTTCATAGCGCGGGTCTACCTTCGAAAAATCGAACGCATGATATCCGTGATAATCGTAACCGCTGGCATTTTCAACAACAGGAGTTATCCATATCGCACTAAAGCCCATCGCCTTAATATAATCAAGCTTATCGATCAAACCCTTGAAATCTCCGCGCCAAGCCGGGTCGGTGTCCGGGTTGTTCGCAGTGTGATCTTCCCAGCAATGAACATTGTTGTCGGGGTCGCCGTCATAAAAACGCGTTGTGATCACAAAATATATCGAATCCTCTCGAAGGTCTGTGCGCTCATAATCATCGCGTGTTGTTTTTTCGGGAGAAGAAATACTCCAGCTGCCGTTTTTGAGGTAATATTCGCCCGATTTTTTGCGGCTGTACTCCGCGCTTGCCTTCCCGTTACAAACAAACTGCATATTTATCTTATATACATTATCAAATGTATACTTATACCAATTATCACCGGTTTCGGTATCGACAGTCATCTTTGCGCCGGGATAATCGACTTCAATATTTTTCGGAAGGCTGTTCCAGTAGTACACAGTAGGCGTGCCGTCCTTGCAGTAATAATGCACAATGATCTGATCGGTACTATCGGCATCTACAGTCAGCTCCGCGTTCAGCGCGAACAACACTGCCGACATCACCGCAAGCACTGCGGCAAGAATTCTCTTTGATCTCATAATATCATTCACCCTTATCCTTTTGCGGCGCGCATTATAAGTGACGCGTCCTTCAGTGTCAGCTTACCGTCATTATTCATATCTGCGCGGCTGATCTCATCTTTGGTAAACTTTTTATGGCTCGTTACGTCGTCCTGAAGCTTATACGCATCTTCAAGTTCAACCTTACCATCGCCGTCATAGTCGCCGTCAGCTGTTTCTATCGGAACCGGCTTTGACGTCACGTCTGAATCTGATTCAACAGGACTTGGCTTTGACGTCACGTCTGAATCTGTCTCGATCGGCTTCGGCGTTGGCTCTTTGCCGTCATTGCATGTGTATGTATATTCTGCATACGCTGTTGTGTTTTCAACAGTATTATTCTGAATATACATTTTGATAGTATAATCACCTTTCAATTCAGGTGTAAACTCCGCGGTATTATCTGTTTTGTAATACGGCGTATTGACAGCGGAACCATCGGGCGCAATTACTTCCGTTTTATAGAAAAGTATTTTATTATTAACCTGTCCGCCTGTTCCGTTTATCAAAATTGAAACCTTCTCCCCCGCTTTGACAATTTTTCCGTTTTCGGGAACTGCACTCAGGAAGATAGGATCAACTGCGCCTACTGAATCCTTAACGTCAACCGTCATTTCACAGCTATTTACATTTCCGGATGAATCCTTCGCCTCAAAAAGCAGCGTTGTTTTTTCCGCCTTTTTTGGCTCCCAAATAACCGAATTTGTATCTGAATAATCGGACACAACGCTATTATTGACGGAAAATCTGTATTTTACACTGCCATAAGGGCTTGTGGCATTTGCGTAAATTTTGACGCGGCTGCCGACATAAACAGACTTGATATCCGTTCCGTATGACTCAAATTTTACGGGGTACGTCTCCCATGTGCCGGAAGCGAGATCGTAAAGATTACCCGTAATATTTTTTACGTCTCCGGTCATTTTTGTGCCGTTTTTATCGGAATTAAAAATCACTCCGGTAAGATCGCCGATATCGCAGGGCAGATCATAAGAGTAGATATTATCCCCATCAGCCGTCATAGCACTGCCGGGCCAACCGGGAAAGCCTGTCTGCCCGTCAATCCAGAAATAGATATACGGCGTTTTTGTTTTATCCGTACGTAAATATACGGTCGAGCCGAATGAATCGGCGTCGGCACGCATGCAGCAAAGAGCTGTGAGCAGCAGCGCAACGGCGGTCAGAACTGCAGTAAAGCCAACTGCGAGATATCTTTTCTTTCTCATAACACTTTTCTTCCTTTTTTAACGCCAAAAATTTGGCGTGTATTCTTTTATATTATATTAGATATCAGCAATTGTTTAATTCTATTTTAGAATTATAAAAAATATTACACAAAAAATCACGTAACATCTTGATTATTTTTACAACAGAAATGAATAATCTCTGCAGTTTTGAGACATAATATTTAACGAAAAACAAACAAAGGAGAGAAAACGATGAACGAAACATCAGCAAAGCCGAACCACAGCATTCACTGCACAGTAGATGAATGTATGAATCACTGCGACAATGAAAACTACTGCTCACTTGGAGTTGTGACCATAGGAACGCACGAGCCTGACCCGACATTATGTCAGTGCATCGACTGCGAGAGTTTTACCCGCAAGGATCACGAGCATCTTTCTTTCAGATAAATAATTAAATAAACAGCCCCGCCGTATCTCAATGAAACGGCGGGGTAATTATTATGCTGTTTTATTTATAGTTTTCGGTCACAACCGTTGTGTTTGGCTGTGCTGTCAGACGTTTTACTTCGTCCTTTGTCAGTTCGCGCCATTTTCCCTGCGGGAGCATACCCAGCTTTACCTGACCGATCATTGTTCTTTTCAGCCTTGCAACCTCAAGCCCCAGTGCAGCGCACATTTTGCGAATCTGGCGGTTTCTTCCCTCGCGCAGAACAACTTCGATAACAGCTCTGCCTTCGTCACGCTTGATAACGTGAACGTCGCACGGCTTTGTTTTTCTGCCATCAATTTCTATACCGTCGCACATCTGCTGAACCTGCTCTTTTGAGATATCGGGTCTTACTGTAACTCTGTACACCTTCGCAACGTGTTCGGAAGGGTGTGTAACTTTATTCGCAAAATCGCCGTCATTCGTCAGCAGCAAAAGCCCCTCGCTTTCACGGTCGAGTCTTCCCACAGGGAAAACTCTTGCGGGTACGTCTTTAACCAGCTCTGCAACGCAGTGTCTGCCTTTTTCATCACTCATGGTGGTAATAAAGCCTCTCGGCTTGTGAAGCATTATGTAATAATACTTATTTTTGGCAGCTACGCTAACCCTTTTACCTTTTACTGTGATTTTGTCTTTTTTGGGGTCTACCTTATCGCCGAGTTGGGCAGTTTTTCCGTTGACCTTAACACTGCCCTGATTAATCAGCTCCTCGGCTTTTCTTCGAGATGCAATGCCGCACTGCGCAAGCACCTTTTGAAGTCTTATCTTTTCTTCCAATTTCCTTTTCCTCTCTCTTTTGAATATCAATGTTCCTTTAGAGTATGTTTATCCCAACAGCTCAAGTAAAAACTAACTATGTTTTCTATAAAGTTTGTTTTACTATTCGATAATTCTATATCCTCCGCTGCAAATATATCCGCTTTTCCGGCATATACACCGTTCGTATAGTATTTTATCGAACCTACTTGCTGTCCTTTCGTTATCGGCGCATATAAAAACGGCGGCACCTCAAAGTGCGTCTGCACGTCGCCCGTGCCTTGACACACAAGGGGCGGCTGCCCAACTGTCGTTTCAACGCTGTCTTCCTCGCCGCCAACCACATCTATACATATCTGCGGCGTCACTGTGCTCGCCTCAGTCATACTCATAACACTGAATCCATACTCAAAAAGCTGCTCGTGGTCGTTCCAATCGTTCGGGTCGTTGAGCGTAACACAGATCAGCTTAACACCGTCCTTCTCGGCGCATGACACAAGCGTTCTTCCCGCAAGATCGGTATACCCGGTTTTTCCGCCGATACAGTATTCATATTGTCTCAAAAGCTTGTTTTCATTGTAGTATGTCTGAGTCTTCCCATACGGCAAAACAAAATCCACCGTAATGCTGCTGCTTGACACAACCGCACGAAATTCGTCATTCTCCATACAGTACGCCATCAGGCGCGCAAGATCATACGCCGTTGTAAAATGTTCGTTTGCATCTAATCCGGAAGGCGTAACAAAATGTGTATCATGGAGTTCAAGCGCACGCGCCTTCTGGTTCATCAATTCCGCAAAACCTTCGCTGCTCCCGCCAATCGTCTTAGCTATTGCATTTGCCGCATCATTGCCCGACACCATCATCATGCCTCCGATGACATCACTCAGCCGGACTACTTCTCCACTGTTCAAATACATAGACGAACCTTCGGCATATAAATCCTCAGTCATTGTTATATTTATATCTGTATCGTCAGCCTGCTGCGCCTCTATTCCAAGTATCGCAGTCATGATCTTTGTTGTGCTTGCAGGCGGCAGTCGAACATTTTCGTTTTTTGCCGCAACGTTCTGCGCATTATTTGCGCAGTACAAACAATACGCAAACGCGCTTACATCGTTATCATTATTATTATCGCTCTCTTCGGAACTGACCGAAAATGCCAGCGACGATGCAAGCACAATTCCTGCGGCAATACACAATACAATCTTAATTAATGATTTGAAACTCTTCACATCAAACGCCCCTTTATTTCATATAGAAAACTATATGAACGGGAACTTCAAATCATGTCACACCATTGCGTCTTCATATATTGTCCGGTATTTCTGCCGCTTCTTCATCATCATCAATATTCGCCTTTTTTCTGGTCGGCTTTGCCTGAGGCACATCATCTGCGGCTTTTTTCGCTTTCGATTTCTTGATAAAATCCGAAATCTTGTCGGTAATATCCGGAATCATTGCGATAACTCTGTCAACCGCACCGTCAAATTCCATATTAAGCATTTTTACGTTGCCATTGTTCACCACGAGAAACGCAACCGGCTGAATTGAAACACCCGCGCCGCTGCCCCCGGCGAAATTGTCTTTGGAATTGCCGTTTTTATTGGGAAGATCGGAACCGCCCGAGGCAAACCCGTAGCTGACCTTCGACACTGGGATAATTACTGTACCGTCCGGACAAACAACCGGTTCGCCGATGATTGTATTTACATCAACCATCTGGCGTATTTTTTCCATTGTATTATCCATCATATTTTCAAGATGATTTGCCATAATAAACAACCTCTCTTTTAAAGTGCGCTGCACGCGATATTATTTTACAATTCTCCTCGAATTTTATATCTTAAGAAACCGACCAATGCTTTCACCGCACCGAAAACAACCGCCCACGGGATCAACGACAATTCGGCTGTGATATCCACTTCCAACTCCTTTTTGTCAAAGTCGGGATATATATTAACATTGTAGTCGTTATATTTTACTATATTTAGTATTATTGAAAGTGCAGGATATACGCCTGCACACAGCTTTCCGTAATTTATGGCAGTGTCTGCGGCGTTATCCGATGCGGATATTATCAAAATATCCAGCCTGCGAATTCGAAACGTCTTGAATATTGGTTTCAGCAGTCCGCCCACAAGCTCCGCTATTCGCTTGAAAGCGTTTGTTATTGCCTCGACCCGCCCTTTTTTCCACAGCCCTTTCAGCCATTTTACAGCGGGATTCGGCTTATTTTTTTTGTTTTTAGTTTTTTTATTCTTTTTAATTGCTTTTTTATTATCTTCGGGAACTTTCTTCGCCGGTTTTGCTTTTATCTTTCTTTTTCTTTTTTTTGCGCGAGCAGCTTTTTGCTCCTCTGTTATCGGAATATTTATTTTTATAAACAAATATCTAATCTGTAATATGATATCATCTGCATAATGTATAAACAATCTTGTCGGCACACACAGCGCAGCTGCTATTATAACCAGCACTGCAAGCAGCGTCCACAGAATAATTTTTAAAACTATCAACACCGCTCACCCTTTGATCGTTATTGCTCCTGCTCCCCACTTGAAGACTCTTTTTTCTCTTCAATCGGCGGCAGCCCTTCCAAATTTTCTATACCAAAACACCTCAAAAAATGATCTGTCGTACCATATATCAGCGGTCGCCCCGGCAGTTCAAGCCGTCCTTTTTCTTCTACCAACCCTTTTTGACACAAACTGGTCATTACGCCCGAACAGTCAACGCCTCTGATCTGCTCCACAAACGCTTTTGTTACCGGCTGATTGTATGCAACAACCGCAAGCACCTCCATTGCCGCCTGCGACAATGGCGTGTTTTTCTTCATGTCCATGACCTTGCGCACATACTGCCCGTACTGCTTGTTTGAACACATTTGAAGGCTTTTGTTCAGCCGAATTATTTTCACGCCGCTGTCTTTATATTTTTCGATAAGTTCGTCTGCGGTGTCACGCACTGTAGCTGTGTCAAGCTCCAGCGCAATGGCGATACGTTCAACTTCCACAGGCGTTCCGCTTGCAAAAAGTATCGCTTCAATTGCCGCTGCAATCTCTTCTTTATTCATACTTGCGGTCTCTCCCCTTCAACCAACATCACTGTCGCGTCGTCGCCGTCGCCCTCAACTCGTATGCGTTTTCCTTTCACCAATTCAAGTATAGCCAAAAATGTTGCCACTAATTCGGGCTTATCCTCGCACTCGTAAAAAAGCCCGCTGTAGGTGACAGTTCCTTTTTTTCTGAGCGTTCGAAGCACTCTCACTATTCTTGACCCCACGGGCACTATTCTTCTGGCAACAATACCTCGAAACGACTCCGCAGTCGGGGGAAGTTTTCGCTTTCCTCTTCCGGCAGCCCTTACATACGCCTGCGCAAGAACAATCGCGTTATGCGTGCGCGTGTATGTCATATCGTAATCGACCTTTGACGGTTCTCTGCAAAATGAATCGAACGAAACAAGCCCCGCCATTACGGCAGCTATGCGTTTACACTCGCGATACTCGAGGAGTTGTCCTGTCAGTTCTTTTTTCAGTTCTTCAACTTCCTCTTCATGCTTTGGCAGCAGCATTGTAGACTTGATGTACACAAGTCTTGACGCCATTTCGAGAAACTCGGAGGCAACTTCCATCTGTTCCTCCTGCATTTCTTTTATCTTTTCTGTATATTGTTCAAGCAAAAGTGATATTTCTATATCGTAAATATTAAGCTTGTTTTTTGCAATAAGAGTTAATAACAGATCAAGAGGTCCCTCAAAAACAGGCAGAGAATATGTTATCTGTTCCACAAACTCTCTCCTAACCAAACAACTTAAACGGAAGTTCCGCCAACGTATAAAGA
>CADCOF010000318.1 GCA_902802975.1 uncultured Ruminococcus sp.
AGAGCATCACAAAGTTTTTCGCCAAGCCTTTTTTCAAAAAGGCTTGCCGCCGGAGGCATACCGAAAGCTTAAGTTGATGACATTGCGCTTGGGGTTGGCATTCTTCAATGCGCTGCGCGCAAATTATACTTTTTCGTGAGGCTACGTCTAGACAAAAGTTTAGCAAGAAATTTTGTGCATTTTTACTTTTTGCTCATTTATAGAATATAATAGAATATAAAATAAATGGAGGATATATTATTATGAAAAAGCGTTTATTACAGCTTCTGCAGGAGAATTGCAGATATTCAAATGAAGAATTGGCGGCAATGCTCGGCGTTACCGAAACGGAAATAGCGTCGGCTGTCAGTGAATTTGAGAAGGCAGGTATTATCAGAGGATACAATGCGCTCATCAACTGGGAGAAGGTGGAAGGCTCCGAGGCAAGAGCACTCATAGAGCTTCGTGTGTCGCCCAAAAAGGATAAGGGCTTTGACGAGGTTGCCGAGAGAATTATGGCTTTTGATGAGGTTGAGGGCGTGTATCTTATGGCTGGCGACTATGATCTGGCGGTTTTTGTAAAGGGCAGCACAATACAGGATATCGCAATGTTCGTTGCAAGAAGACTTTCACCGCTCGATTCCGTGCTTTCTGCCGATACTCATTTTATTTTGACAAAATACAAGTCCAATATGACCGATATGCAAAATCTGTCTTCATATAAAGATGAAAGGGAATGTATGGTATAATGGATTACAATAGATTTATAAACAGTAAGATCAGAAATATAAAGCCGTCCGGTATCAGAAAATTTTTCGATATTGCCGGCGAAATAGAAGACGTGATCTCGCTGAGCGTTGGGGAGCCTGATTTCAAAACACCGTGGCATATCCGCGAGGCAGGAATAGACTCGCTTGAGAAAGGCAAGACGTTTTACTCTCCGAATCGAGGATTTACCGCGCTGAGAGAGGAGATTTGCAAATATTTCGAGAGACGTTTTGACGTTAAATATGACGCAAAGACAGACGTACTTGTAACAGTGGGCGGTTCAGAGGCTATTGATGCAGCTATGAGAGTCATTCTTGAAGAGGGTGACGAGGTGCTTATCCCAGAGCCTTCTTTTGTTTGCTATGAGCCGTTGGCATCAATGGCTGACGGTACTCCGGTTATAATAGAAACAAAAGCCGAGAATGATTTCAGATTGACTCCGGAGGAGATCGAGGAGAAAGTTACCGACAAAACGAAGCTGCTTGTTCTTCCATATCCGAACAACCCAACAGGCGCGTCGATGAGCAGAGCCGATTATGAGGCAATTGCAAAGGTCATAGAGAAGCATGATCTGTTTGTGCTTTCCGATGAGATATACGCGGAGCTTGCATACGGCGGCGCAAAGCCCGTTTCTTTTGCATCGATTCCGGGAATGAGAGAGCGTACAGTCGTAGTCAGTGGTTTTTCAAAAACATACGCAATGACCGGCTGGCGTTTGGGTTATGCGCTGGGTCCCGCGGATGTTATCGGGCAAATGACGAAGCTGCACCAATACGGAATAATGAGTGCGCCGACTACAGCGCAGTATGCAGCTATCGAGGCACTGAAAAACGGTGACGCAGATATAGAGCATATGCGCGAGCAGTACGACATGAGACGCAGATATATAGTTAAGGCGTTCAACGAAATGGGGCTTACTTGCTTTGAACCACTCGGTGCGTTTTACGTTTTCCCCTGCATTAAATCGACAGGTATGACAAGTGAGGAGTTTGCTGAGAAGCTTCTGTATTCAAAAAGTGTTGCAGTAGTTCCCGGAAATGCTTTCGGAAACAGCGGCGAGGGTTTTATCAGAGTATCGTATTCGTATTCTATAGCCCACATAAAAGAAGCTATCAAACGTATACATGAATTTTTGGAAGAAACAAAGGATAAATAAGGCGGTGACTCAACGTGTTTAAGATACTTGAAAAAGCAGAGCTTAATCCTTCAATGACAAAAATGGTGGTAGAAGCACCGCTCATTGCCAAGAAAGCTAAGCCCGGTCAATTTATTATTTACCGTGTCGATGAATTTGGAGAGAGAGTTCCGCTTACTATCGCGGATACCGATAAAGAAAAAGGTTCCGTAACTATAATATTTCAAAAAGTAGGTTATTCTACAATGCTTTTGGATAAGCTGAATGTCGGCGACTATATTCTTGATTTTGTCGGACCTCTCGGTGTTCCCACGGAGCTTTTTAATTGCAAAAAAGCAGCGGTTATCGGCGGCGGCGCAGGGTGCGCTATAGCGTATCCTCAGGCTAAAGCACTTTTCAATATGGGTGTTGACGTTGATGTTATCGCCGGTTTCAGAAATAAGGATCTTATTATCCTTGAAGACGAGATGAAGGCCGTCAGCAGCAGACTTTTCGTTTTGACAGACGACGGTTCAAACGGGGTAAAGGGGTTTGTGACAACTGCGCTTGAAGCAAATATTAACAGCGGCTGTGAATACGATCTTGTTATCGCAATAGGTCCCGTGCCGATGATGAAAGCTGTCTGTAATGTCACAAAGCCACATGGCATAAAAACAATAGTTTCTATGAACCCGATAATGATCGATGGTACCGGAATGTGCGGGGGCTGCAGGCTGACTGTCGGCGGGAAAATAAAATTCGCATGCGTCGACGGTCCCGATTTCGACGGATTTGAGGTCGATTTCGATGAATTAATGAAGAGAAATGCCATGTACAGAGATTTCGAGCAGAAAGCGCGCAGCAAAGACTGCCGATTGCTCAAACAAGCGGAGGTGGATTGATATGCCTGATATGAGCCCGAAAAAAACTCCTATGCCGGAGCAGGATCCAAATGTTCGAAATAAAAATTTCGACGAAGTATCATTGGGCTATACGCTTGAAATGGCTAAAGCCGAAGCATCACGCTGCCTCAACTGCAAAAATCATCCGTGTGTAAGCGGCTGCCCTGTTAATATTCAGATACCTGATTTTATTGCACAGATAGTAAAAGGCGACCTTGACGAGGCGTACAGAATAATCACAAAGACCAGTTCATTGCCTGCTGTCTGCGGAAGAGTTTGTCCGCAGGAGTCTCAGTGCGAATCCAAGTGCGTTCGCGGCATCAAGACAGAGAGCGTCGGTATCGGCAGATTGGAACGTTTTGTTGCAGATTATCATATGAGTCAAAATGCCGATAATGTCGTAAAACCGGAGCCTAACGGTCACAAAGCAGCAGTTATCGGTTCGGGTCCTTCCGGGCTTACATGCGCCGGTACTCTTGCAAAATTGGGTTACGAAGTCACTGTGTTCGAGGCTTTTCATATAGCCGGCGGAGTGCTGATGTATGGTATTCCGGAGTTCCGTTTGCCTAAGGCCATTGTTCAGCGTGAGATAGAAGAGCTTAAGGCACTGGGAGTAGATATAAAAACAAATATGGTCATTGGTAAAATATTATCAATCGACGAGCTGTTCGAAGATGGATATGAAGCAGTTTATGTCGGCACAGGCGCAGGTTTGCCTAACTTTATGGGAATAGAAGGCGAAGGGCTTATCGGCGTTTACTCGGCAAATGAGTTCCTGACTCGAATTAATCTTATGAAAGCGTATAAAGAAGAGTATGATACTCCGATAAACAAGCCGAAAAGAGTGGCTGTTGTAGGCGGCGGAAATGTCGCAATGGACGCAGCGCGCAGTGCATTAAGACTGGGCGCACAGAGCGTCAGCATAGTATATCGCCGCAGTGAAGAGGAAATGCCCGCACGAAAAGAAGAGATTATGCACGCAAAAGCCGAGGGCGTAGAGTTCAGGGTGCTGCAGAATCCCATAAAAATAATAGGTGATGATAACGGAAATGTTATCGGTCTTGAATGCGTTGAAATGGAACTTCAGGAACCCGACGCATCCGGCAGACGCAGACCTATTGCAAAAGCGGGTTCGAACTTTATATTGGATGTTGATTCTGTAATTATAGCGATAGGAAATGCGCCGAATCCGCTTATACATAGAACTACTCCGGGATTGGAATCAAATCCGAAAGGTTGTATTGTGGTCGATGATGAAACTCTGGCGACTACAAAAGACGCGGTTTACGCGGGCGGCGACGCGGTTACAGGTGCGGCAACAGTCATCAAAGCCATGGGCGCAGGGCGCAAAGCTGCCAAGTCCATCGACAATATGATCAAAAGTAAGCAGTTATGAGAAAAGAAAAAGAATTGTCGCCTAAGGTTTATGCCGGTTATTCCACTTTTTCCATTGTGTTTGCCGTCAGTGCCGTTATGTCCGTTA
Organism: uncultured Ruminococcus sp.; assembly: GCA_902802975.1. GTDB lineage: Bacteria > Bacillota > Clostridia > Oscillospirales > Acutalibacteraceae > RUG592. Next base: position 4,247 of record CADCOF010000318.1, read on the forward strand.
TCGGAATGTTTATATGGAGAAAAGAAAAAGCAGACCAGGACTGTGTAACTCTGATATGTTCTTTGATATTGCTTATTTTGAGCAGAACAAGGGACGAGGCGGCTGAAATAAAAAAACGCTGTACATATGAAGTAACCGCAAGATTGAGCCGAACTAAAACAAAAGTTGTGGTTCCTAAAAATGAAGAGGATTCGACTCCTGTGTATAAGGAGATGTATCACGACTTTTTTAACTATGATTTTGAGGGCAGAAATATTATACGACGTATCGGAAGTACAGCGTACCGCGGAGAAAAAACGAGTACAAATTATAAGCTGATGATTGACCCGAAGCAACCCGAGTTGTATTACGATCCCGAACGAATACTGTTCAATTTGTTCAGATCATCAAATATGATCTACTTCATTTTGCTTGGAATTTCGGTGGCGTATTATTTGGCTAAATATTTGTGATGCTGCAAACCGGAGAACATTTTTTGGCTAATATGTGACCGTGGGTCGTGGATTGATAAGCCGGTGCTTTATCGAACTTTCTATGAAAATTACATTGACAAATTTACAAAAATCTGTTAGTATTATAGTGTTGGAGATATGCAAATTCTCTGTGGTTTTTTGTAATCTCCGGAATTTAGCTTGTTATTTGCCGAATAAGCGGCGTTAAAATTATTATTATGATCATTCTAATCGAATAGGGGGATTAATATGTCACAAAAAGCTATTGCTGTATTAACCAGCGGCGGTGACGCACCCGGCATGAACGCCGCTGTAAGAGCGGTTGTGAGATCGGGTATTTCAAAGGGTATGAAGGTTTATGGAGTAAGCAGAGGTTATAACGGACTGCTCACAGGTGACGTCCATGAGCTTCATTTGCGTTCGGTATCTGATATTATACATAGAGGCGGTACTGTTCTTTATACAGCCCGCAGTGAGGAGTACAATACTCCGGAGGGCGTAAAAAAGGCTGCTGAGTTTTGCAGAGAGCTTGGCGTGACTGGTGTTGTTGTTATCGGCGGCGACGGTTCTTTCAGAGGAGCGCGCGACCTCACCGGTGAGGGTATTCCCTGCGTTGGTATTCCCGGAACAATCGACAACGATATCGCATGTTCGGAGTATACAATCGGATTTGATACGGCAATGAATACGGCAATGGAGATGGTGGATAAGATTCGCGATACGGCTCAAAGCCACGATCGCTGTTCCGTTGTTGAGGTTATGGGCAGACGCTGCGGCGATATCGCTTTGCAGACGGGCGTTGCTGTTGGTGCGGCAGCGATACTTGTTCCCGAAGTACCTTATGATCTTGAAAAAGATGTTGTCTCAAGAATTCTTATGAATAGGGATACCGGTAAGAAGCACTTCATTATTGTTGTTGCAGAGGGAGTAGGCAAGGTTCACGAGATCGCAAAGAAAATTCAGGAAAGAACCGGTATCGAGTCAAGAGCAACAGTTCTCGGTCACGTTCAAAGAGGTGGTTCGCCGACTCTTCGTGACAGAGTAGTAGCAAGCGAAATGGGCTATAAGGCTGTTACATTGCTTGAGCAGGGCATAGGAAACAGAGTTGTTGCTATGCAGAATGGCAAGATCGTTGATTTCGATATCACGGAAGCACTTAGTATGGAAAGAGTTTTCGATAAGAATCTTTATGACCTTGCTCATATTATTTCTATTTGATTGAGTTGGTAGTTAGTAGTTAGTAGTTGGTAGTTAGTAGTTAGTAGTTAGTAGATTAGCCAATGACAGCCAACTAACAACTCTGCATTGAGTAAAATTATTGATGTTTACTTATATTTTTACAGTAACGGCAGTATAAATAACGGCAGTATAAATAATGAAAGGAATGATCACAATGGCTAATCCTATCGTGACCTTTGAAATGGAGAGCGGCGGTGTATTCAGAGCCGAGTTGTACCCTGATATAGCACCGAATACTGTAAAGAACTTCATTTTTCTTGTAAAAAGAGGTTTTTATGACGGACTGATATTTCACCGTGTTATTTCCGGATTTATGATACAAGGTGGCTGTCCTAAGGGGATAGGCACGGGCGGACCCGGTTATCATATCAAGGGTGAATTTTCTTCTAACGGATTCAGGAATGATCTTTCGCATGACGTTGGTGTGCTTTCAATGGCAAGAGCTATGGATCCCGACTCGGCAGGTTCTCAGTTTTTTGTTATGCATAAGCACTCTCCTTATCTTGACGGACAGTATGCTGCTTTTGGTAAAGTTACTGATGGTATGGATATCGTAAATGCGATAGCTACAACTCGTACAGATCGAAATGACAAGCCGATGATACCTCAGGTAATGAAAAGAGTGACCGTTGACACAAAGGGCGTTGATTACGGCGAACCCGAGAAGATCAATTTTTAACCTAACGGGCAAGAAGTCCCGCGCCTCTATAGGCGGTGAGTATTTCACATTTGCATTAAGGCACGCGTCTACGGTAATATGTTGACGCGTGCTACATTTTTAAATACAGATAAACGGTATGACAAAACAGTATCAAGTTGGTCGAGTGTGGAGCTTGTTGAGTGTTGAGAGTGGAGAGTGGGGAGTGGAGAGTGGAGAGTGGAGAGTGGAGTTGTGGCAGCCGAAGTTTATAGTTCTGACTTGAATGTGAGCATAAATAGGATAACAATAAAGGAGGCTTGCCGGGCAAGCCGGGGCACGCGCGCATAAAAGGAAATTGACCGCAAGAGTAAAATCGCGAACCGGGAGCGGCAGCATGCCGCCGAAAAAGTAAAACCGCGAAGTGGGAGCGGCAGCATGCCGCCTAATACCAATTCAGATAACGACGAAGGAACCGCGCCGGGCGCGGTGGGGCACGCGCGCATAAAAGCAAATTGACCGCAAGAGTAAAATCGCGAAC
>CADCOF010000319.1 GCA_902802975.1 uncultured Ruminococcus sp.
AGGAAGCAATGGTGGAAATGTTGTTTTCACCGGAACGCCCGAAGAGGCAGCAAAATGCGAAGAGTCGCTGACGGGGCAATATTTGAAAAAAATTAAAATATAACTAAAGTTTTTGTCAGCGCATTATATGGGTATTACAGATATAGAGCTGCAAAACTGTATTTGTAATGCCTGGCAAAAAGAGGAGGGAAAATTCATGTCAATAATGGATGATTTGTACAAGACGGCCGGTATATGGAAGGTAATCCCTCTGTATGCGACAGCAACTTTATACCACAAAAATGGCAACTATCAAAAAGCCATTGAGATGTTATCTAAATGCTATAAGCAAGGATGCGAATTGCTTGGTGAAAAGGATAAAATAACGCTGGGTATGCTGGATAATCTTGCCTATACATACAGACAAAAAGAAGATTACCAAAAAGCCATTGAACTGTTTTTAAAATGCTATGATCAGATGTGCGAAGTACTTGGAGAAAAGGACAGAAAAACGCTAAGTACTCTGAATAATCTTGCCTCTACATACGAAGAAAAAGGAGATTATCCAAAAGCCATAGAACTGTATTCGAAGTGCTATGAGCAGAGATGTGAGGTACTTGGTGAAAAGGATAGCAGCACTTTAACTACTCTGGATAATCTTGCCGATTCATACAACAACAGCGGCAATTATCAAAAAGCTATTGAACTGTATTCGAAGTGCTATGAACAGCGATGTGAGGTACTTGGAGAAAAGAATAGTGACACGCTGATTACGCTGTATAATCTTGCTCTTTCATACAACAACAGCGGTGATTATCAAAAAGCCATTGAATTGTATTCGAAATGTTATAAGCAGGAATGTGAAGTGCGTGGTGAAAAGAACAGTGATACGCTGATTACTCTGAATAATCTTGCAAATTCTTACTACAACAGCGGTGATTATCAAAAAGCTATTGAACTGGGGGTGAAATGCTATGAGCAGAGATGTGAGGTGCTTGGTGAAAAGGATAGCAGCACTTTAACTACTCTGGATAATCTTGCCGATTCATACAGACTAAAAGGAGATTATCAAAAAGCCATTGAGCTATTCTCAAAATGCTATGAGCAGAGATGTGAGGTGCTTGGTGAAAAGAATCGTGATACGCTGCTTACTCTAAGTGGTCTTGCTATTTCATACAGAAAAAAAGGAGATTATCAAAAAGCTATAGAATTGGGTTCTAAATGCTATGAGCAAAGATGTGAGGTGCTTGGCGAAAAGCATAAAAGTACGCTGATTACTTTGAATCATCTTGCCATTTCATACAGAGAAAAAGGAGATTATCAAAAATCTATTGAACTGTTCTCAAAATGCTATGAGCAGCGATGTGAGGTGCTTGGTGAAGAGGATCCGAAAACACAGGAAACATTCAATGAATTAACAAAGGCACGCAGAAAAGAAGCTGAACATAATCGTACCGATGAGGAGAAAATTAAGGAACTGTACGATTCTGCCGAGTCATACAAGCAAAAAGGAGATTGCCAAAAAGCCATAGAACTGTATTCGGAATGCTACCACATGAGTATCGAGGTACACGGCGAAAATGCCCCTGAGACTTTGACGGTTTTGTCAAGTCTGGCTCAATCGTACTACCTGAACAACGATTACAGAAAGGCAGCTGAATTGTACATAAAATGCTATGATAAAAGATGTGAGACGCTCGGCAAAAAGCATCCGGATACGCTGAGTACACACAACAGCCTTACATCCTTGTACAAAGCTATCACAGCTAAGGACTCTTCTGATAAGCGGATACAAAAGAGCGAAGACACGACAAAGTCGAATTCCGATGGAACCGGCATTAGTTCAATGAGCGAAGAAATCCCCAAGCCGACTGCACCTAAAAAAACAGTGCCAAAGCTTAGCACACAGAGATATGACCTGCAAAGCGAAGAACTTGTTGGAAAATTCCCCACCGTACTCAGAAAAAACGGTCTTACATCAGGATTAAAAGATACAGTGGGCAACGGAGTAGACGCGATTGATTATTATCTGCAAAGCTATGAGCTGAACCGTGAACTGCTCGGCGAAAAAAGACCTGAAACGGTAGGCTCACTGTGCAAACTGGTTGAATTGTACTACGAAAACGGAAATATCGAAAAAGCAGTTTCATATGGCACCGATTGTTACAAATTAATGATCGACGTAATGGGAGAACAACACCCCGATACATTGATTGCTTTGCATAATTTAATAATTGCTTTATTTAAAGCAGAGAAGTACGCAAAAACAAAACAGATGTGCGATTATGTTCTCAGCAACTCATGGATAAACGATCTGCCGAACGATCTTCCATTGCTTACAGATACAGCGGCAATTTATGATAATCTCGGGCTGCCGAATGAAGCACAAAAAATTCTTGATCGTATCAGCGATAATACATAGCTATCTCAAATGTCCGACAAAAAAATCAAAAAGAGACTAAAACAACTCAAAAGACAAGGTCTGCTGTCTGAAGTAACAGAGGATTTTCAGCATAGCGAAGAAAAGTACAATGATGTTTTTCGCCTTGGTAAACACTACATTTTTTGTAAAGGAAGTATAATTCGTATATCAGATATCAGAAAAATAAAAAGAATATGCACTGATTATTATGATAAAACCCCGGAAGTGTTTATTTATCAAGTTAATGTATATTATGTATCTAAGGGTATGGGTAGTGAGCTAAATATTTATGGCTTTGATGAGACTCTTTCCGACAACGCTATGTGGAAGAATGTTACAGGTGAACTGCCCGGAGATGATTGAGGTGATGTATATTGGGATTTGCACATCTACATTTGCACAGCGAATACAGCCTTCTTGACGGCGCGTGCCGATTAAAAGACTTTGTTTCGACAATCAAAGAGCTTGGTCAGAATTCGGCTGCCGTTACCGATCACGGAAATATGTTCGGCGCGCTTGAATTCTATCTTGAAGCAAAAGCACAGGGGATAAAGCCAATCATTGGCTGCGAGGCATACGTTGCGCCCAGATCACGATTTGATAAAACGGCGGAATATGATTCTAAGCCTTTTCACCTGATTTTGCTGTGTGAGAATAATACCGGTTATAGCAATCTTTGCAAGCTGATCTCACTTGCGTGGACAGAAGGATTTTACGGAAAGCCACGTATCGATGAGGAACTTCTTGAATTATATCACGATGGTCTTATTTGTCTGTCGGCATGTGTTGCCGGCGAGCTGCCGCGGCTTATTCTGAATGGCGAATTTGACGCAGCTTACAAGAAAGCACAGTATTATCGTCAAATCTTCGGTGAGGACAATTTCTTTTTGGAAATTCAGGATCACGGTCTTCCCGAAGAGGAAACAGTGAATAAAACGCTCAAGAAAATGTCGCACGAGCTTGGTATCCCGCTTGTATGCACAAACGATTGTCATTATGTGCAGCGAGAGGACGCCTCAGTGCATGATATTTTGCTTTGTATTCAGACAGGAAAAACAGTCGATGATACCGACAGAATGAAGTTTCCGAACGACGAGTTTTATATCAAGTCCGAAAGCGAGATGCGTTCTCTGTTTTATGATGTTCCCGACGCAATAGAAAATACGCAGAGAATAGCAGACAAGTGTTGTGTGGAATTTGAGTTTGGGAATACAAAGCTGCCTCACTACAATGTTCCAAACGGTGAGGATCATTATCAGTATTTTCGCCGCAAGTGTTATGAAGGGTTAACACAGCGTTACAGTAGCGGTGTTTCCGCCGAAATAAAAAACAGGCTTGAATATGAGCTTGATGTCATTAACAAAATGGGTTTTGTCGATTATTTTCTGATCGTCAGTGATTTTATCATGTACGCAAAGAATCGTGATATCCCCGTTGGCCCCGGCAGAGGTTCCGGTGCGGGAAGTCTTGCGGCATATTGTATGGGGATTACAGATATTGATCCGATCAAATATGATCTGATCTTTGAACGATTCTTAAATCCCGAGCGAGTAACTATGCCTGATTTCGATGTGGATTTTTGCAGCAGGCGCAGGGGAGAGGTTATTGATTACGTTATCAGAAAATATGGCAGCGACCATGTGGCGCAAATAGCTGCGTTCGATACAATGGCGGCAAAAAGTGCGATACGTGACGCAGGACGCGCAATGGGGCTTCCGCGCACTGTTGTAGACACGACCGCAAAAGCAGTACCCAGGACGCTGAATATTACTTTGAAAAAAGCACTTGAACAATCAACTGAATTAAAAGCACTGTATAACACAAATACACAGGTAAAAAAACTAATTGATGTGGCGATGAAGATCGAGGGTATGCCGAGAAATACCACAACTCATGCTGCCGGAGTTGTAATAACGCGCGACCCTGTTGACACATATGTGCCGCTTGCGAAAAACGATGATACAATCGTAACACAGTACACAATGGGGCTGCTAGAAAAGCTTGGACTTCTGAAAATGGATTTTCTGGCACTTCGAAATCTGACGATCCTTCACGATGCAAAAGAATTGATACAAAAAGCGGACAGGTCGTTTTCAGACGATATGATAGATATTACAGACCCGAAAGTCTATAAAATGATATCGCATGGATATACCGATGGTGTGTTTCAGTTTGAATCTGCCGGTATGCGCAGAGTGATAATGCAGCTGAAACCCGAAAATATTGAGGATCTTATTGCAGTTTTGTCTCTGTATCGTCCGGGGCCTATGGATTCCATTCCCAAATACATAGAATGCCGTCATAACCCGCAAAAAGTAACATATAAACACCCACTTCTCGAAAAAATACTCAATGTTACATACGGATGCATAGTGTATCAAGAACAAGTTATGCAGATATTTCGTGAACTTGCGGGGTATTCTTTCGGCAGGGCAGATGTTGTGCGCCGCGCTATGGCAAAAAAGAAAAAAGACGTGATGGAGCAGGAGCGCAGAACGTTCATTTACGGATATGAGGGTGACAGCGAAAACCCGAAAGTTGACGGCTGCATAAAACGAGGAGTTGACGAACAGACCGCAGCAGAAATATTTGCCGAAATGGAAAGTTTTGCCTCGTATGCGTTCAACAAGTCACATGCGGCGGCATATGCCAATATTTCATATATGACTGCGTGGTATAAGTTCTATTATCCCAAACAGTATATGGCTGCATTGATGAATAATATGTCGGATGATCGAAACAATCTGGTGGAGTATATAGACGAATGCAAACGTTTGGGAATACGTGTATTGCCGCCTCATGTTAATTATAGTTATTATGATTTTTCGGTCAGCGGCAGCGCAGTAACATTCGGTTTGGCGGCGATCAAAGGTCTGGGACCTTTTGTTGCAGCGGAAATAGTAAAAGAACGCGAGTTTAATGGTGAATACAAAAGTTTCGTTAGTTTTTGCAGCCGAATTGCCGGTAAACGCGTAAACGTACAGAGTGTGGAAAGTCTCATCAAGGCGGGCGCGCTTGACGGGATAGGTGCAAACAGGCAGCAGATGCTGCTCTCCGCACGAAAAGTCCTTGAAGGCGCGGAAAAAGATCGCCGTGGAAATGTCGAGGGGCAAATGTCACTTTTCGGTGATATGGCATCAGATCAGTCTGTGGAAATGACTCTTCCCGATTGTAAAGAGTTCAGCGCACAAAAATTACTGGCTATGGAAAAAGAAGTTACCGGTTTGTTTTTGACCGGTCATCCGCTTGATGAGTACAGACCGTTTATCAATTCGGCGAAACTAAATACTATCGCAGCGATCATAAAGGAGCGCGAGGTTTTCGAAGATAAGCCGCTTCATTTTGTAGTTTTAGTAAACACGATACGAATGATGACAACAAAAAAACAGCAGCTTATGGCATTTGCCGCAGTTGAAGATTTGAGCGCAGGTATAGAAATGATAGTATTTCCGAAGACTTTGACGGAATACAATGGCATCTTTTTTGAGGGCAGTGTATTGGAAATGTGGGGTCATATAGTTGACGACGAAAATGATCTGCGCATTATTTGTGACAGAATTTCGCCCGCGCCAAAAGCTGCAGCAGCATCGCAGTCGGTATCTTCTGTATCTAATGCAGTCTCAAAGCGCGCGTCAAGGATATTTATCAAGCTGCCTTCTCGTGATTCAAAGGAATGTGATTACACCAAAAAGCTTCTGGCAGTATTTGACGGCACAACTCCGGTGTCGCTTTATTATTCCGATACAAAAACATATGATCATTTGCCCCGATCTAATAATGTTGATATTAATGATGTGATGGTTGCGGAGCTAAAAAGAGTTTTGGGCAAAGATTCTGTAGTACTAAAATAATATGGCGGCATGTTGCTGCATACGATTCGCGCTCAATTAATTTTTGAACGAGTATGAAAAATTATATAATAGTAACATAACATGATACAACCAAATTTTATTATACGAGAGGAGTATTTGTTTAAAATGGAAAAAAGAAGTTCGTTTTCCAGTTCTCTGGGATTTGTGCTTGCAGCGGCAGGCAGTGCAGTTGGATTGGGAAATATTTGGCGATTCCCGTACCTTGCGGCTAAAGACGGCGGCGGGGTCTTTCTTGCAGTCTACATAGTTCTGGCGTTGACCTTTGGATTTACATTGATAGTGTCGGAAGTGTCAATAGGCAGAAAAACAAAACAAAGTGCGCTTACCGCATATGGAAAACTTGATAAAAGATTCAGTTGGATAGGATTTTTCTCAAGCTTAGTTCCGTTTATGATATTGCCATACTATTGTATCATAGGCGGTTGGGTTCTGAAATATTTTACGGATTTTGTAACCGGACACGCTGCCGACACAGCTCAGGATGGATATTTTACGACATTCATTATGGGCTATACCCAGCCGATCGTGTTTGACGTGATCTTCCTCGGTTTTACGGCTTTTGTCGTTTTTTGCGGTGTTAACAAAGGTATCGAGTCATTGTCAAAGATACTTATGCCGGTTCTTTTGATATTCGTTATTGCGATTGCAATTTTTTCGCTTACACTTAAAGGTACGGGCGATCGCAGTGGTATTGACGGACTAAAATTCTATGTTATCCCGAGTATCAGCGGCAAGTCTATGCACGACCTATTTATTGTTTTGCTGGACGCAATGGGGCAGCTTTTCTACAGTATCAGCGTGGCTATGGGTATTATGGTCACGTATGGTTCGTATTTTAAAGATGACGAAAACTTGATGAAATCTGTAAACCAAATTGAATTTTTTGATACGTTGGTTGCATTCCTCGCCGGTATTATGATCATTCCCGCGGTGTATGTATTCCTTGGTGAAGAGGGCATGACTGCAGGACCGGGGCTTATGTTCATCGCTCTTACAAAAGTGTTTAATCAAATGGGGTCGGTTGGTGCAATTGTTGGCGCGGTGTTCTTCTTTATGGTTTTGCTGGCTGCTTTGACAAGCTCCATATCAGTACTCGAAACGGTTGTGGCTAGTTTGATCGATTCCTTCGGTTGGTCAAGAAGTAAATCTACAATTATCGAAACGATCACAGCCCTTGTTATTAGTATAATAATTTGTCTGGGCTATAATATATTTTATTTTGAAGCACCTCTTCCAAATGGTACATCGGCACAGATACTTGATATAATGGATTATGTGAGCAATAATATTCTTATGCCTGTGGTTGCTATCGGAACTTGTGTTCTGATCGGATGGATAGTTAAACCCAAAACTGTCATAGAAGAGGCCACAAAAAACGGTGAGAAGTTCGGCAGAAAATACGTGTACATTGCAATGATTAAATATATTACACCTGTACTGCTTTTTATCCTTCTTCTCGGTTCATTCGGTATTATAAAATGAGGAAACGTTCTGATTTTGTAAGCGGTCTTATCGCAGGAATACCAATAGCGTTGGGGTATTTGTCTGTGTCGTTTGCTTTTGGTATAAGTGCTGTGCGCTGCGGATTGAGCTATCTTGAAGCATCTGCAATATCGCTCAGTTGTTTGACATCTGCCGGTCAGGTGGCGGGAGTGGAGATAATCGCAGCAGATGGCACATTGTTCGAAATGGCTGCGGTGCAGTTTACCATAAATCTCAGATACGCATTGATGGGAATATCACTTTCGCAAAAGCTCGATACTAAATTCACATTGCCGCACAGACTGCTTGCTGCATATGGTATTACCGATGAGATATTTGCCGTGTGCAGTGTGAGAGAAGAGCCGCTCACACCGTCGTTTATGTATGGCACCATAATTATTTCGGCATCAGGCTGGGTCAGCGGAACATTTATTGGTGCGTTTGCAGGGAAATCACTTCCCGATTCGATAACATCTGCACTCGGTATAGTAATATACGGAATGTTTATTGCGATAGTTATTCCCGCGGCAAAAAAGAGTGTCGGTATACTGTTTACTGCTGTGCTGGCGTCGTTGATCAGTATTTCCTGCCGTTATCTATTGCCGAATCTGTCCGGTGGATTTGCCGTAATCATTTGTGCTGTGGCTGCATCAGCGGCGTCTGCGATATTGTTTCCGAAGGAGGACGGCGAATGACTTCTGTTTTTGCTTATATTTTCGTGATGGCAGGTGTAACGTATTTAGTCCGGGTTATACCATTTGCCTTTTTTACAAAAAAGATTCGATCAAAGTATATCAAAAATATGCTCTACTATATGCCATACGCAGTGTTGGCTGCGATGACAATTCCGGCGATTTTCGCAAGCACCGACAGCACACTGACAGCAATTGTGGGTACGGTTACTGCACTTGCAGCAGCATATGCGGAATTGCCACTTATCGTGGTCGCGCTTGCAGCGGCTGCTGCAGTATTTTTGACAGGCATGTTTTTGTAGAACAAGTGATAAATAAATAGCTAAAAATGCGTTACTATTCACACTCTAACCTAGGCCTTGTTTGAAAAATAAATCTTGCACAAAAAGAGGGCGCATTGTAAAATGAACCTGCAACTTTGAAAGAAAAAAATAGCCCACGGCTATGATCTATGGTATAATTAATGTGCAAGAAAAAC
>CADCOF010000320.1 GCA_902802975.1 uncultured Ruminococcus sp.
AGCATCACAAAGTTTTTCGCCAAGCCTTTTTTCAAAAAGGCTTGCCGCCGGAGGCATACCGAAAGCTTAAGTTGATGACATTGGTCTAAAAACGCGTGGTACCCTGTAGAAAAACTAATTCCTACAGGGCACCGCCACGCTTGATATATACTGAAATAATAAGGGATACTCAAAATAATACAGTGTATCTGACCTACTTCTCGACACCCCTGTCCATGATTCAAGTATATACCCTTGCAAACAATATTTCAATAGGTTCGCACAAAACAGTTTCAACTTTATTTTCAGGTACACAGTGCCATTAATAACAGTTTTTGGTATAATTGTAAAAACCATAAATTAACCGATAGCCGCCGCAGCTTGCCGCAGAGACCTGACTCCAATCAATTCGATTCCTGCCGCTGCCTCTTCGCTGATAGATTTCAGGCTGTAATACGGCACGATACATTTTTTGAAACCGAGCCGCCTAGCTTCGTTAACGCGCTTTCCGATTTGTGACACCGTTCTGATTTCACCGGCAAGACCTACTTCTCCGATAATAATAACGTCATCGGGTATGGTAAAATCTTTCAAACTGCTGATCAGCGACATAGCAACGCAAAGATCGGCAGCACGCTCATCGAGCTTAAATCCACCGACAACATTAACATAAGTATCAGCACCGGCAAAATAATAACCGCCTTTTTTTTCAAGAACAGCTATAAGCAAATTCATTCTGTTGTAGTCGAAGCCGGTCGCCATTCGCCTTGCAGTTGCGTAACCGGAATTAACCGCAAGAGCCTGCACCTCAGCCAGAATAGGACGCGAGCCTTCCATAATGCACGTCACGCACGTTCCCGAAACGCCCTTTGGTCTGCCTGACAAAAACACAAGTGAGGGATTCACAACCTCGGATAAACCCTTGTCGGTCATCTCAAATACGCCGATCTCATTTGTAGAGCCGAACCTGTTTTTCACTGCACGAAGTATTCTGTACGAAAGCTGCCTGTCGCCCTCAAAATACAGCACCGCGTCAACTATGTGTTCAAGCACCTTGGGACCCGCTATTGCGCCGTCCTTGTTTACGTGTCCTACTACAAGTATCGGTATTTCCAACGATTTTGCAAGCCGCATCAATAAATTCGTACATTCTCTGACCTGCGTTACGCTGCCCGGAGATGAACTGAGCTGAGTGAGATTCATTGTCTGTATCGAGTCGATGATAACAAGCTCCGGTTTTTCGTTTTTTATGTGTTCGGCAGCGATTTCAATATCCGTCTCGGTCAAGATCAAAAAGTCATTTGTCACGCCGAGTCTGTCGGCGCGCAGCTTGATCTGTCGGCGCGATTCTTCTCCCGAAACATACAAAATACTAAGCGAAGGCGACAAATTCTGACACACCTGAAGCAGTATTGTTGATTTTCCGATTCCCGGGTCGCCGCCTATCAGCACGAGCGAGCCTTTTACGATACCGCCGCCAAGTACGTTGTCAAGCTCCCCTATGCCTGTTTTGTATCGTATCTCATCTGTGGTGTCGATATTTCTCAGGCTCTGAACCTTGCTGTTTACATCAATAACGCGTTTTTTTACATCGCCCGTTTTGGGCTCAGGCGCCACCGACTCCTCTTCGAGTGTGTTCCATTGTCCGCAGCCGGGACATTTGCCGAACCATTTTGAAGCCTCGTACCCGCATTCGGTACAAACAAAAATACTTTTACTTTTCGCCATTGAGATCATCCTTTCAAAAAAAATCCACTGATCAACCTGACCAGTGGACAACAATCATTCAGGGTTTACCGTAACCTCTACTGCCGATGACTTCGAAACAGCCTTTGCGGAAAGAAGGACTTTAAGCGTATCATAATCGGCAATACCGGTAACTGCTAAATTATTCGCCGCTTGGAACTCGCTGACCGCCTGCGCTGTATCCTGGGAATACGTCTCATCCGCCGTACCGGACAAATATCCAAGACCGATAAGCCGCTCCTCTATCGCTTTTATAGGCTCGTAGGTCTCGCCCACCTCGTAGAAAATATCTTTCTTCGGTTCAAACGGCGGCTTGTACTCCTGCTGTTTTTCGGCAAACTCATCAGGCCATATCTGCATTTGGGCGTACTCCGCGTGATTTTTCGCCGCAATATAATCCGCCGTCATAATGCACGTTCTGCCCTGAAGCTGAAGATATTTCTCGGGAAGTTCATAGACTGTGCCCTTTGTAAGAGCCTGCAGTGATTTAAGGTCTTTGTTTCCCACAAGCTTTTCATACACTCCGGTATTGCAAAAAATAGTTTCGGGGTTGCTTTTCAGCAGCGTATCTATGCCGATAACTCCGTCATCATCGGCAGCTGCGATATTAGTAACACCGGCAAATTCAAACAACTTATCCGCGAAATCATTACCATATGCAACCACACACTCATCATCGCTGAGGTCGTAGATATAGCAGGCAGTTGAAACAACATTTGAATCTGCAGTGCCGTTTTTCACCTGTTCCAGCCCTGCGCGCACCTCATCAAAAACGGACATTGCCTGCATTCTGCCGGTATACGCGCCGACCACTGCAGACGCCACATTGTTGTAGAGTTTCTGCATAGATTCAATATCAGACGCAGGCTTGATAATAAGCAGCTTTATTCCCTGCTCCTCAAGTTGCTGAATTGTCTCGTCAAGGGGTCTGACGTCCGTCAGGATAAGCTCAACCTGCATATCCCCGGCTTTATCAACATCAATCATATCAGGCGTGCCTATTGTGGGGAGAACCTCCAGAACTTCGGAGGTGCAGTTTTCGCCTCTTGCCGAAAGCTTTCCCTCATATCCGCAAGCTATTATCACATCTGCTATATTTTCACTCATCACTGCAATATTTGCAGGTGCTTTTTCAATCACAAGATTGCCGACAGTCACGGGATAATCGTACTGCTCATCATTATTTTTCACAACAAGATCGCATGATGTACAGAACAACGCTGTACTTACAGCCAACATTATGGCAGCTAATCTTTTCATCGTCGAACTACTCCTCTGAAATCAGTATTATTTCTCCTCAACTCAACCGGAGATCAACCGATCTATTAATGTCGCTATACAACATTATTCTACTCTAATTTCGATGATATGTCAAACAATTACCGCAAAATTTATAGAAAATTCACAAGCAGGCGGCGGCATGCTGCCGCACCCGGTTCGCGTTCAAACTTTACTTATAACGCAAAACAAGGCTCGCGCCCAAACATAAAGTCGGGCGCAGGCTATAAAGCTAGCGGCATGCTGCCGCAC
>CADCOF010000321.1 GCA_902802975.1 uncultured Ruminococcus sp.
ATACACACAAAAATGCCCCAAATCCTCGATTTTACGAGATTTGAGGCTTTTGATTTCTTAGAGTTTTCTCCGATTTTTATCTTAGGTTAGAGTGTGAATAGTAACTAGAATATCGATAATTGTTATTTTACGCAAACAACCGAATACAACATTTTTTTCCTTTCCGAATGATTATAATATTATTTGGAAAGGAGGGGAAAATATGCGCGTGATATATATAGACGTATTGTTATGCATCAATTTAGTGATAAACTTTCTGCTGTTGTCTGCATCGGCGTATTACCTTCACGAAGATCCCTGTGTACTGCGGCTGATAGCGGGCGCGGCTGTAGGTGCAGTGGGTTCGTTGGTGATATTACTGCCGGTTATGCCGTTTGTGGTAAATATGGCTATAAAAGCCGCAATCGGTGCGCTCACGGTTTATGCTGCGTTCGAAAAAAGACCTATACGGCAGTTCATCAAAGTATTTGCCGTATTTCTGGCAGCTACGTTTTTCTTTGGAGGCGCAGTTACGGTAATGTGGTTCATATTCACTCCGCGGTCATTGGTCATAAAAAACAGTGTTGTATATTTGTCTGTATCTCCACTCATTCTTGTGCTGTTATCAATACTGTGTTATTTTGTATTTCGTTTGATTTACGCCATATCCGGTCAGGCTAAAATCAAGCAGGAGATGTGCATACTGACCGTTACAACAAACGCAGGGATACTTCGAACAGCAGCGAAAATAGACACCGGTAACTCACTCAAAGAGCCGTTTTCACAGTGTCCTGTTATCGTAATGACAAGACGATCGGCAGAGGCAATTACACCCGATCAGCTAAAAGAATACGAAACGGTTACAACCCTCACATATAGGGAAAATATATCGGGCGTAAGGTTTGTGCCGTTCACAGCAGTAGGCGGGCGAGGAATACTTCCGTGTTTTCTCGCCAAAGAGGTTCGTATAAATGATCGCCTATGCAACGAAATAGTATATATAGCATTGTGTGCAAATGATAGTTTGGGGGAATATAAAGCATTGGTACCGTCAATTCTATGCTGAGTTTTCGTTAACTGCTTGGTGCATTTTACCTTTCGAAAGGATGGTAGTATTATGAAAAAAATCATTTCTTCAATACGAGCATTGCTTCTCACAATAAGTTCGGGACTGTCGGAAGAAGGCATTTTTTATATCAATGGTCCGGAAACTCTCCCTCCACCGCTCAGCCGTGACGCAGAACAGAAGATAATGAACGAACTCAGCGAAGAAGGCGACAAATCACAGCTTCGTGAACGGCTTATCACTCACAATTTAAGGCTCGTAGTCTATATTGCAAAAAAATTTGAATCTGCCGGTGCGTCTATAGAGGATTTGATCTCTATAGGTACAATCGGGCTGATCAAAGCAGTAAACACATTTCGTCCCGAAAAAAACATTAAGCTTGCAACATATGCCTCACGCTGTATTGAAAATGAAATACTGATGTTTTTGAGAAAAAGCTCGCAGCTAAAAAATGAAGTGTCTATAGACGAACCGCTGAACGTTGACTGGGACGGAAACGAATTGCTGTTGAGTGATATTTTAGGCAGTGACGCAGACAGCGTCAACGCACAGATGGAACAACAGGCGGAATGGGGCGAATTGAGACGAGCTGTAAATCGACTTGCGCCGCGTGAAAAAGAAATTATGGAACTGCGTTTTGGACTTAACGGCAAAACTGCGCACACTCAAAAGCAGGCTGCTGACATTCTCGGAATATCGCAGTCTTATATATCGAGACTTGAAAAAAAGATAATTTTAAAACTTCGCTCCGCTATGGAACTTATCAGTTAGACAAAAGAATATTTACTGATACAGCTATTAATGTCATATTCGCTTTTTATGTATCGGAGCAAAATCTCAGCACAGGCACGGCTGTCGCTGTCTGCGTGGTGGTGATCCAAATCTATACCATAATATTCACACAGTTCATTCAGCTTGTGCCCCTGATTTGGCAAAAATTTTTTCCCCAAACGAACAGTGCAAAGATAATCCACAGTAGGTTTCCATGTAATATCGTAATCATCCAGACAGGAACGCAGCACACGAAGATCAAAAGACGCGTTGTGCGCTACCAAAACACCTTTTGACATAATAGGTTCGATTTTTTTCCATAGCAGAGGGAATGTTGGCGCGCCACGAACTGCTGCACTGTCTATGCCTGTGAGCTTTGTGTTAAAATAGTCAAAATTTGTTTCCGGATTCACAAGACTGTATAATTCTTCTTTAACTTTTTCGTTTTCCAAAACTGTTATCCCAATCGCGCTCATTCTTCTATTGGCGCGATTTGGGGTTTCAACGTCAAAAATAACATACCTCATATTATCACACTTTTCTATTGATCTGTAAATCGGAGCGTCTTAAACTCCATGTCACTTGGAATCAAACTGTTTTGAAACATGTTCGCCAAATAATTTTTGTATTCCTGTGGTTTTGCAAGTGACGGACTAAAATGCGTGAGCCAAAGTTCGTGTACGTAGGCTTTTTGTGCTAATTTGACAGCCTCAAAAAACATCATATGACGTTTCTCCACTGCCATATCGTATTTTTCCTCATCGGCATACATTCCTTCGCATATAAGCAGATCAGAATGTGCCGCCAGTTTTGCAAGCATTTCCGTTGGTCTCGTATCTGTACAATACGTTAATTTTATCCCTTTGCGAGGCGCGCCCATTACCATATCGGAAGTGATTACTCTGCCGTTTGAAGTAACGCTCTCCCCTTTTTGCAGCGTTTTCCATAATCTAATGTCAACGCCCAATGCTGATGCCGCCTCAGGATTAAATTTTCCGCTTCGTGTAAGCGTGAACGAATACGCATAGCATGTAACACTGTGATTGGCCAACTGTGCGTCAATAATCAAATCTCCAAATTTAAATTGCTTGTGATCTTCAATAATTTCTATTATCTTTATCGAAAAAGGCATTGATGGAGCGGTTACACATAAACACTCTATAATATGTTCTGCACCCATAGGCGCAATTATTGTCACAGGCTCGGTGCGATCGCATTTTGCCATAGAAAGTAACAGTCCGGGCAGACCGTTGATATGATCTGCGTGAAAATGAGTTATCATGATAACATCTATATCATGAAGACTGATATTGCTTTTTCGTATTTGCACCTGAGTTCCTTCTCCGCAATCCACCAAAAAGCAGCGTCCGCTGTACCTAAACAGCAGCGACGTAAGCGCGCGTCCCGGAAGTGGCATTGTGCCGCCTGTTCCCAAAAGACACAAGTCTATCATAAAAAAGAACCTCCTCAAACAAAAAAGCCCGATGCATTAAACATCGGACTTGATTTACTGGGCCGGCGGGATTCGAACCCACGAATGACGGAGTCAAAGTCCGTTGCCTTACCGCTTGGCGACGGCCCAAAATAATAAAAAAACAAGCTGTTATAATAAATATAACAGCCTAAAATGACCCATCGGGGATTCGAACCCCGGACACCTTGATTAAAAGTCAAGTGCTCTGCCAACTGAGCTAATGGATCATAAGGGTGGATAATCGGATTCGAACCGATGGTCTCTGGTGCCACAAACCAGCGCTTTAACCAGCTAAGCTATACCCACCATGTCATCAAAACTCCAGTGTTTTTACTGCTGTTTTTTGACTGCTAGACTATTATACTATTATTTGCTTCTTTTGTCAAGTGCTTTTTTTATTTTTTTTCAGAAAAATGTATTTTGTTACTATTGTCAAAAATATATCAACATAAATAAAACACATTATCAAGATATGAAATATAAGCCAGTGTGGATAACATATGAAAAATGACTTGATATTTTGGGTACCAAGTTATTTTGTCATAATTTATTTGTTTTTTACTTCATTAAGAAGTGGAAGATATACTCCCAGTGCTATCTGATTCAGTTGATCGTAAAACGCGATATTAGTTAAAATGACAAGTTTTGTATCGGTTCTGTAATCAGCGTATACTTGTGATGAATAAGCATAAGTACGCCCGCTGTGATGCCATACATTATCTGAGGTGTTCCAGCCGTAATTATAGCACATTAGCGATTTCTCAATGGTTTTTCTGTCGCCTGAAGTAAACAGTTCATTTGAAGTGACAATGTTCAGCCATTTGTTTATATCTTCTACAGTTGAAGCAACTGAACCGGCAGAAAACAGATACGGATAATCTCCCTCTGCAGTAAGCTCTTTTGTATCCTTATCACTGACGTACTTCATTTCGTTATTGGAATAACCTGTACAAGTGTCCTTTCCGTCGCCAACAAAATATGTATTTTTCATATCGGCAAGCTTAAAGAAGTGATTTTTCAAATAATCCCGATATGACTCGCCTGATACTTGTTCAATGATCATGCCAAGCAAATAATATGCCGAATTTGAATAACTATATGTAGTACCTGCGTCAACATATACGCCGCCTTCAAATATAGTTTTTACAATAAAATTCTTAGCGTCCTTTTCGGACTTTCCTGCAGCCTTGACATAAGCTTTAAGGACATCTTCATTGCCCTCAATCAACGACATATAGTCGTACAAACCCTCGGTCATTTCAAGCAAATGCTCGACAGTTATCCTTTTTGTAAAATCATATTTTGAATACTCGGGAAAATATTTATCGATCGTATCCGTTGTTTTTAGTTTTCCTTGAGCCGCAAGCTGAAGAATAGCGGTTCCGGTGAATTGTTTTGTGACGGAACCGATCTGATACACAGTATCATTCTGATTTACATTGTTCTTCACACCTGTCTTACCATACGACTTCTCAAAAATTATCTTGTCTCCCGATGACAGCAGAACCGTTCCGGAAAACTCGGGATACTGAGCAATTGTATCTTCGGCATTTTTTACTATGTTCTTTATTCTTGCGTCACTCAATGGGCAAGTTGAATGACCGTTGGCAGACGTGTCTACATTAATTGTTCCAGCTTCATTATTATCGGATGTGTCCAATTCAAACACAATCTCATCATCGTCGACCGGTTGCTCCGACTCTGTGTCCTCTGATTCTGTGTAATACTCAAAAAATGGCAGGTCAGACAACGCACACCCACTCATAAGCATAGACAACACAATTGAGAAAGAAATGGACAATGCAATAAATTTTTTCATGTTTCAACCTATCCTTTTTGTAATTTGGTATTTTTATACGCATCGCAATAAATTTAAAACAATTAATATTTATAAAGAATTATATATTGCCTTAAATCGCACACGTATATTGTAGCAAACTTTTTTGGATTAGTCAACATAATACTACAAAATATTACAAATTATTACAAAGCTGCATTCCTGCTTATCACAGCTGCTCCTCCCGATCTCAAAACATTTCCTTCCAGTTTTCTTGAGTATACCACTTCCCCGCTTTCAATATCATCGATCTTATAATCAGTATTGCTTACATTGAGAATAACTCTGTAAACGTTGCTATCGCTTGATTTATCATAGATGACAATACGATTATATCCGCTATTTACAAACTGCAAATCTCCGTTTCTGAGTTCGGGTATACTTTTACGCATATCAATAAGACATTTCATTTCCGCAATTTTGTCGTCATAGTCGCCATTGTCTATTTTAGTCCATGGCATACATCTTCTGCAGTCGGGGTCATGTCCGCCCTGAAGCGCAATTTCTGTACCGTAATAGATACAAACTGTACCGTTCAAAGTAAAAAGAGTACACAACTCCTGATAAAACGCGTCTTCATCATCACCGCAGCGTGTAATAAGGCGCATTGTGTCATGAGAATCAAGAAGATTGAACATAACGTCACAAGTCTGTTTTGCGTAACGTTCATAGCACTGATAAATGCCATATTTAAACTGCTCCGCAGTAATTGTGCTGTTTCTCCAAAAGCTTTCGATTGTTTCCTGAAGTGAATAATTCATCACTGCATCGTATTCATCGCCTCTGAGCCAAGCTGCAGAATTATGCCATATTTCGCCAACAATATAAAAATCTGGTTTCAGTTTTAACATTGCAGATCGCAGACGCTTGTTGAACTTATGCGATACTTCATTCGCCACATCAAGGCGCAGCGCATCAATACCATATTCTGTCACCCATCGTGAACAAACATCGATAAAATAATTGATAACTTCATCGTTATTCGTATTTAGCTTCGGCATCACATCAACGAATGCAAAAGAGTAATACTCACCGCGAGCCGCTTTGCCAATTCTCTTGGAAAAAGGATATTTATTTATCATAAACCAATCAAAATATTTCGATTCTCTCCCTTTTTCCAGAACATCTAGCCAAGGCGCAAATTGGACGCCGCTGTGGTTAAAAACGCCATCCAACATAACTTTGATTCCTCTGTCATGAGCGCATTTGACAAGCTGCTTTATGCTGTTATTATCTCCGAAAGATGGATCAATTTTATTGTAATCTGTTGTATCGTACTTATGATTAGAACCACTTTCATTTATGGGCGTAAAATATATGCCGCCGATACCAAGTTCTTTCAGATAATCAAGGCGACTCATCACCCCCTCAAGATCGCCGCCATATGACTGACCATTATTTACTTTTTTGTCAGGTGCTGCCCACTTACGGGTTTTCGCACTCGTATTTTTCCCGCTCGAACAGAACCTGTCGGGAAATATTTGATACCATACCGTACCGTTAACCCATTCTGCCGGTTTGATAATGTCAGATTCATTCATCCACGGGAAATAAAAGTCCTGTCTTCTGCCTTTGTATGAATTAAATTCGTCCTCGGTTTGAAATCCGCTTTCTATGTAGTAGAGTTTTTCAGACGTCGTTTTGATAATAAAAAAGTATCTGCATCGCTTAAATTCTGGTTCAACAACAGCCTGCCATATTTTATGCTGCGAAAGGCAAGCTGTATTTTTCATAGGAATATGCTCACCGTCCCAGTCAGTTTCGCTGCCAAAAATACCGGCAGAAAATGGATCGCCCCATACAAGCTCCACATCAGTGATATTTCGTCCTGTTTGAAGCTTTATGCACAGGTGATCGCTGTCTAAAGGATAGCAATACCGTCCATCGGAAATGTGATATATTGCAGCAGTATTCATAATGTCACCTCAAAAGTAGCGGTCATGCGACCGCAGGCAATACGCGCACGTAGTTTGCGGTCATGCGACCGCAGGCAATACGCGAACATAGTTTCATATAAACGATAGTTTTCACCCGCGGCGAACAATTACAGTTAGACGCAGGTGATAAGGTCTATATTTTCATAA
>CADCOF010000322.1 GCA_902802975.1 uncultured Ruminococcus sp.
CACCGCACCGAAAAACTATTTGCGCGGAGTTATCCTTCGTTCACTATAAACTCAGACGGAACTTGCCTGCGGCCGCATGGCCGCCGCATGGCCGCCGCTCATGCCTACACTATACCGGAGAACTGCGAGAGCGTCATTTGCGGTAATTTCGCCGTCGCTGTCAATATCGGCAAGTGCCTTTTTTTCGGCTGTAAGCTTTACTATGCTGATACTTGCACGAAGTATGGTCAAGGCGTCTGACGATGTGATAACCTCGTCACCATCCATGTCGCCGTAAATTCCGGTCGGTTTTTCGATTGTTTCTGTGTCCAATGGTTCAAACGGTATGTTGTTTGATTTCGCATACAATTCTGCATGAGAACCGGGAACAGCGCAAATTGTAACATCTTTACAACCATTAAAACTAATGAACTCCGTTACAGACTCGGGAACAGTGATTTTGCCTTTCTTTTTGCCCGGGCAGGCCAAAAGCGAGGTGAGATTTTTGTTATAAAGCACTCCGTCTATTGACGTGAAGAATTCGTTGTTCGAATCTACATTAATGTTATCAATAGACTTCATACTGTTAAGCACGTAATATGTAACCGTACCTGTTACAGATGCCGGGATATTTACCGTTCCGGTCTTACCTCCGGGGAATACGTACAAATTTAACGTTCCGTCACGATTTACAGAATACAATACGCCGTCTATTGAAACATAATTTTTAAAGTTTTCACCAACGGTTATGCTTTCAAGGGAGTTTGTTAAACCGATCAGCCCTGACCCTAGCCATTTGTCATATGGCAGCTCCCAATTGCCTTTTTTACCTGCCGGGAAAGCGGCAAGATATGTAAAGTTGTCTGTAGTAGCGTACAAAACGCCGTCGATTATTTCGTAATTGAGTCTTTTTGCCTCTTCACTGTTCAGATCAACTTCAATGCTTTCAGACATCATCGTAGCTCTGGAAACAAAAACAGCTATGTTATCCTTAGAGTAAAGTACCCCGTTTTTCAAGTAGAAATTCTTGTTGTTTTCACTGACCTTGATTTCTTCAATCAAATCACAATCATAAATATTATTTATGCGTGTAACCGTATCCGGGAGTTCGATGATCCCTTCTTTACCGCACGGGCACTCGATAAGCTCTGTTTTGTCCTTGTTGTAGAGTACCCCGTCAATTGATGTGTAATTCTTATTGCCTTCACTTACGTCTATTCTTTTAAGACTTGTGCAGCCACGGAATAATGTACCTTGTATAGATGTGACGGATTCGGGAATCATTATGCTCTTTAGATTTGTACAGTTTGAAAATGAACCGGCTCCTATAGATGTGACGGATTCGGGAATCATTATGCTCTTTAGATTTGTACAGTTTGAAAATGCATTGGATCCTATAGATGTGACCGAATCAGGAATGGTTATGTTATTCAAACCATAACATTGATAAAATGCAAAATCTTTGATCTCGGTAAGTGTGTTCGGAAGAGTGACGCTGCCGGAGATAGCTTTTGGACACGCAATTATAGCCGTTTTGTCCTTATTGTAGAGTATTCCCCCAATTGACGAAAAATACTTGTTATTTGTTCCAACGTTAATGCTTTCTATAAGCGGACTGCTGAAAACGCTATACATCGGATTGCTGGAATCGCCGCCGACGATCTCTTTGACAGTGTCGGGAATATCAATTCTTCCTCTTATGACGGAAGGACAATATATCAGTTTTGTTTTATCTTTGTTATATAATATGCCGCCAACCGAAGAGTAATTCTTGTTCTTTTCGCTTACGTTTATTTCGGCGAGAATTTGGCAAGACTGAAAGGCGTTTTCACTTATGGACGTGACATTTTCGGGAATCGTTATGCTTTTCAGGAAAATGTTATTCTTGAATGTCTCATCGGTGATTTCCGTTGCAGTGCCGAATTGATCAAAACTTCCGCTTAGCCCTTTCGGAATAGCTATTATCTTTGTTTTGTCTTTTAAGTTGATGAGATTGTGCTGAAAATAAAGCAAAGCTTTTAAGGGGGTAGACATTTTTGTTTTGATGTGATAGAATAGAAGAAGTTCGTGCTTTTCTTTTTTACAATTATGTTTTGGTAAATGATTTTTTATATGAAGGAGTGTGCATTGTTGTGCTGGAACTGAAAAATATAACATTTAATGTCAAATCGGACGACGCAAATGCAAATAAGGAGATAATACGAGGTATCTCGCTTACGATTCCCGATGAAAAGCTTGTCGTGATCACAGGTCCGAACGGAGGCGGCAAGTCTACCCTTGCAAGATTAATCGCCGGTATTGAGAAACCCACCAACGGAAAAATAATTTTGCACGGCGAGGATATCACCGAAATGAATATCACCGACCGTGCGCGTAAAGGTATAGGTTTCGCTTTTCAGCAGCCTGTAAAGTTCAAGGGTATCCGTGTTTTTGATCTGATCAAGCTTGCAAAGGGAAAAAATATATCTATGTCCGATGCGTGCAATTATCTTTCGGCAGTGGGTCTTTGTGCAAGGGATTATATCAACCGCGAAGTAAACGGAAGCTTGTCGGGCGGCGAACTGAAGCGTATCGAAATTGCGACAGTGCTTGCGAAAGGCTCGCGCTTATCCGTATTTGACGAGCCTGAGGCGGGGATTGATCTGTGGAGTTTTCAGAATCTTATCGAAGTATTCGAGGGTATGCGCAAAAATATAAGCGGCAGTTCAATTCTCATTATTTCTCATCAGGAAAGAATTCTAAACATTGCCGATGAGATCATAGTAATTAAAGACGGTACTGTTGCAGCGAACGGCAGCCGCGATGAAATTCTTCCAACGCTCACAGGCACAGCGTCCGCGCTCAAGGAATGCAGCAGACTGACAGCAAGTATCGGAGGTGCAGCAGTATGATACAGATTGACGAAATACAAAGAAGACTTCTGCGCGAGGTCGCAGACCTTCACCAAGTGCCGGAAGGCGCGTATAATATCAGAGCTAACGGCGAAGCCGTCGGCAGAGTTTCTACAGCGAACATCGATATTACGCCAAAAGAAAACGCCTCCGGCATTGATATCAGAATTAAGCCGGGGACGAAAAACGAAAGTGTTCATATTCCTGTTGTATTGTCAAAAAGCGGACTTAAGGAAGTTGTCTACAATGATTTTTATATCGGCGCAGACTGCGACGTTGTGATTGTAGCGGGCTGCGGTATAGATAACTGCGGTTCTCAGGATTCACAGCACGACGGTATTCACCGCTTTTTTGTCGGCAAAGGTTCAAAGGTGAAATATGTCGAGAAGCACTACGGTTCCGGCAGCGGTTCCGGTAAAAGAATTCTTAATCCGGGCACCGAAGTCTATATGGAAGAAAACAGCTCCATGGAAATGGAAATGGTGCAGATCAAAGGTGTTGACGACACAAACAGAACAACGACTGCGGAGCTTGCAAAAGGTGCGACACTAATCGTTAAAGAGCGACTGATGACTCATGGAGAACAGAATGCGATAAGCACATATATTGTCGAGCTTAACGGCGCGGGTTCAAGTGCGGACGTTGTATCGAGGTCTGTTGCCCGCGACAATTCGTATCAGAAATTTGACGCAAAACTTGTGGGAAATGACGCTTGTTCCGGTCACACCGAATGCGATTCGATAATCATGGATAACGGGCGTATTCTTGCGGTACCCGGTCTTGAGGCGAACAGCGTTGACGCAGCGTTGGTACATGAAGCCGCTATCGGAAAAATCGCCGGCGATCAAATAATCAAGCTCATGACTCTTGGTTTGACAGAAGCCGAAGCCGAAGAGCAGATAATCAACGGGTTTTTACGCAACTAATGTTTCAATAAATGCACTGTTTGGCTTTCTTTATCGTTTGCTGAATAGATTTATTGTTGCATAACTAAATTTACCGACCTTGTTCCCAAAAGAAAAGGTCGGTATTATTTTTGTATACGTTTTTATTTTAGAATGACTGTAAACTCAAATCTCAACTCTCAGCTCTCAACACTCAAAAAATTGTGTTGTCAATTACTGAACCAGCCAAATTGATGAACGTCCTGACATAAAGCGCAGCTGCCCTCAGGCACACGATCTTCACTTCTCATAGACAGCAGCCACCATTTACAGTCATCTGATATTTCGGACATTGGTTTTCCGGGCAGGTACACCTCAAATATTTTTCCGTCCTGTATGCCGTAAGGATATGAACAGATGTATCTGACGCCGTCTTTAATGTACGA
The DNA here is from genome assembly GCA_902802975.1 of uncultured Ruminococcus sp. Classification (GTDB taxonomy): domain Bacteria; phylum Bacillota; class Clostridia; order Oscillospirales; family Acutalibacteraceae; genus RUG592. The sequence goes on from CADCOF010000322.1 coordinate 4,201, forward strand.
TGTATCTTGTTTTTCCGTCTGGGTAAGCGACAGAAGTTCCATTGTGTATGTGTAATCGTCTATTTTTTTCACGTTGCCGAACTTGCCGCTGAAATCGCAGTGATAAACCGTTCCGTTGGGATAACCCGTACCTCGATCACCCATATCCGAATCAAAATGCGATCCGGTAAAACTTCCGTCACTGTTGATCTTTAGTGAAGAACTCCAACCACCGGCACCGCTTAAAAATGAGTAACTGCTTGGAATAATATCAAACAAATTCTCCTGAGGCGCAGGGTCTTGCTGTGTCGGTGCCGACTCTTCCTGAACGGGCGTGGGGTCTTGCTGAACGGGTGCCGGCTGCTCTTCCTGAGCCGGTGCCGGGTCTTCTTGTATGGGCGTGTAGATCACTATCTGCTGCTGAATCTGCGACTCCTGCGCTGAAGAATCTGCACTCGATGAAGCAGCCTTCGATGAATCAGCCTTTGACGATGCAGCTTTCGACGATGCAGCTTTCGACGATGCAGCTTTTGACGACGCAGCTTTTGACGATGCAGCTTTTGACGATGCAGCTTTTGACGATGCAGCTTTTGATGATGCTGCTTTCGATGAGATGTCACTATCTGTTGCTTTCAAGAAATATTTATTGATATAGCCCGCTTTGCCTTCGTTTTCTTTGCTGTTAACTTTGACATACCAATATTCATCATTGTCACCATATATTTTGTTTGTGATGACAACAACTTTATCCCCGTTATGAAGTTGTAATATTTCTTTATCGGAAGCACTCGAGGGCGAAGTGCTTAAAGGAAGATAATTTTCTGCACCGGTAACAGTATATTCCCCGCCAACCTTGAGAGTAGGCGCAACTGCACCGTCGGGTTTTATCAATGATTCGGTGCCTGCGCTGCTCGTGTCGGAACCGTTACTGCTTGTGACCGAACTGTCACTGTTTGAAACTGTACTTTCCGATACAGTGTCAGGCGCATCTTCACCGATGTAAATTTTTACATGCTGGTCGCAGCCTGTTGATGCAGCTAACGTTAAAACACAAAATGTGCATGCTGCTGCAGAACGTATTGATCTTTTTTTCATAAAAAAATCGCCTCTGTTTACGAGTTGCTGAAGTAAATATATAGTGGCATTTGTTGTATGTAATTCTATACGCGCGGCGCAATATAATTATATACATCCGTTGACATATCCGCAATTAAGTCTATTGGTGCTTGATATCCGCTCATTCCATCGGACATTATACAAAAGATGTATGGCGGCTCTGTGAATATTATTGCTGCATCGTTCTCTACATCGTCAAGCTCGCCTGTTTTGTTTGCTGTCATAACATTTGACGGAATGCCATCGGGTATTTTGGATTTTCGGGTTTGTGCTTTCAAAAGATCGAGCATTTCATTTGAATGCGGCAGTTCGTCGTTGAGTATCATTTCAAGAAATATTCCGAGGTCATGAGATGATGTGTAGTTGTCGCTGACGTTGTTGTCGCTTTGCATCATTCTTCCCATGGAACTGTTATTGAGTGATAAACTTTTGCAGTATTCGGTCACTTTTTTTAGCCCGTCCGCGGATTTTCCACGCCCAAGCATATACACAAGCTCGTCTGTGTCCTCATTGTCGCTCAGCGTGATCATAGACTTAACTAGCGAATCGACTTCTTTTTTGCCGTACTTTTTTGTAATGTCGTCGTATTCGTCGTATACCTTGCCCATGACATATAGTTTGATCGTGCTTGCCGCCTGCATTTTGCGGTCATTGATTACAATTGACTGATTTTCCGACGGAACGCATACATACGCAGACCACTCCCCGAGAAAGTGATCTCCCGCGTCTTTAAGGTCTTGTTCAAGCACCGGTTTCAAGCCTTTTTCAAGGTTCAAAACGCTGCTGTCGTCTTCCGAAAATTCAACAGAAAAATTGTTGTCGTATGTTTCGATTTTGATCTGTTCGCTCGCCGCTTCCGATGTATTTTTAATAATACCGGATTTTTCGTATTTTTTTATATCAAAGAATATCAATATCAGCAGCGACGAGGCAAGAATAATAATAAGCAGAATAATTATTATCTTTTTTGCTTTCACGAATTATACCTCTTCGGTAATTATTTCCTTATAGAAATTAGCGTAGTCCGTGCGCTCGTCCTTTGTAAATTTGATTGCAGTTCTGGGGTGCTGATTGAGCAGACCGGTCATAAGATATTGCAGGTCATAGCCCCATACAACGCCGTTTTCTTTAAGCATGGTCATGTGCTTCTGGATAAACTTGAATACAGGGTATATTTCGTATTTCGGATTTTTGAGGAAGCCGAGCAAAAGCTCCATAGCGCAGTTGCCTGCGCCTCTGCCCATTGACGAATATGTAGCGTCAAGCCAGTCGATACCGATTCCGGCAGCCTCTACCGTATTGGCAAATGCAAGCTGCATGTTGTTGTGTGCGTGAATGCCCACTTTTTTATTGTATTTAGCGGCAAAATTAAGATAAATATCGGCGATACGTTCAAGCTGCTCCGGATAAAGCGCACCGAAACTGTCAACGATGTAGAACACATCAACAGGCGTTTTGCCGAGAATATCAAGTGCTGCCGAAAGCTCGCTCTCTCTTGCGTGTGAGATAGCCATAATATTGCAGCTTGCCTGATAACCCTTTTTGCACGCGTCCTCGATCATGTCAACCGCCTCAGGAATAGTGTGGATATAAGTAGCGACTCTGACAAGGTCGATGGGGCTTTCACTCTTGGGGATAATGTCTTTTTTATAATCACATCTGCCAACGTCCGCCATGACGGCTATTTTCAGATCGGTATTGTTCTCGCCGACAATAGCTCGTATGTCGTCATCATTGCAGAATTTCCACTTGCCGAATTTTTCGGGATCAAAAAGCTCTCTCGATGCCTTATAGCCGAATTCCATATAATCAACGCCCGCAGCGATGTTGGCTTGGTACAGGTCGGATACAAACTCATCCGAAAAGTAAAAATCGTTCACCAAGCCGCCGTCACGAAGTGTGGCGTCAATTACCTTGATGTCCGAACGATAGTCTAATAATTTTGATACTTCTTTCATGTTGATCATTCCTTTGTGTTTTGTGTTGTTATCGTTAACATTTGCCCAAGGGCTCCGCCCTTGGAACCCGCCCGCTTTTTGAAAAAAGCGGGGCAAAAACTTTGTGCTGTTGCTCTGTCTAAAGATATGGAATATTTTCGCAACAATAGGCAGAAAATGCGGCGAAGACTTCCGTTAACATTAAAGCCCGCCGGAACTGTCAGCGGCGACACGCCGCAGAAAATGCGGCGAAGACTTCCGTTAACATTAATGCCCGACGGAATTGCCCGCGGGCGCATGCCCGCCGGAATTGGGAGCGGCGGCACGCCGCCCGCACGCCGCTAGCATGATGGCGCATTCCATTCGCTTTTTGAAGAGACGGCAGCCGTATTCATAGACGCCGGTCACTTTGCCGGTGGCATGATATGAGTTTGCGGCACAGCCGCCCGAACAGTATAGTTTAGCCCAGCAGCTTTGGCATTCTTCACGCGCATATGCGTTGCAAAGCTTAAACTCATTTTGCGCGTCGTGATTCGTCACGCCGTCCCAAATGTTGCCTAACAGATATTGCTCGTCACCTACAAATTGATGACATGGGTACAGATCACCCCACGGAGTAACTGCCATGTATTCCGTACCCGAACCGCAGCCCGAAATGCGCTTGTATATGCACGGACCGCCCGTAAGGTCGATCATGTAGTGATAGAAGGTGAATCCGCGCCCTTCTTTCTCGCGTTTAAGCATTTCTTTTGCAAGTATTTCGTATTGTTCATATATAATAGGCAGATCATCTTCGGTCAATGCATATGGGTCGTCGGGCTTGCATACAACAGGCTCCATTGAAAGCTCCGTGAATCCGAGATCAGCCATGTGAAATAAATCTTTAGTGAAATCGGGGTTATTGTGCGTAAACGTGCCGCGCATATAATATCCTCTGTCGCCGCGTTTTTCGATAAAACGCTTAAACTTAGGCACGATAATGTCATAGCTGCCCTTTCCGTTGACTGTTTTTCGCAGATTATCGTGAATTTCAGGTCTGCCATCGAGGCTAAGTACAACATTGTGCATTTCTTTGTTTGCGAAATCGATAACGTCATCATCAATAAGCACGCCGTTTGTGGTGAGTGTAAATCTGAACTTTTTGTTGTGAGTTTTTTCGAGTTCTCTGCCGTAGCGAACGATATCTTTCACAACGTCCCAGTTCATCAGCGGTTCGCCGCCAAAAAAATCAACTTCGAGATTAGTTCGAGTCCCGGAATTTTCAACGAGAAAATCGAGCGCACGTTTACCCACGTCAAGCGACATTAACGCTCTGTCGCCGTGATATTTACCCTGACTTGCAAAGCAGTACTCACAGTTTAAGTTGCAGGTGTGCGCAACGTGCAGACATAGTGCTTTAATAACAGTGCTGCGGTTTTTGAGATCAAATGCGCGGTTTGCGTAGATATCTTCTGTATACAGTTTGCCTTCTGAACGAAGCTGTTCGATATCGTCGTGAAGTTCCTTAAGTTCGGCGTCGTTTATGTCATCTCTGTCGCCGTATTTTTCGAGTAAAAAATTTTTTACGTCATTCCACGGATGATTTTCATACATTTCGATAGCGTCGTATGCAACGTCATCAACAGAATGAACGCTTCCACTGAATATATCGAGAACTATATTATATCCGTTTAACTTATAGCAATGAATCATAATTATTATTACCTCAAATTTGACTATGAACAAGTAAACTGCCGCGCGGCAAGCTGGAAACGCGCGCCGACACGGCAGTTTACACCGAGCGTGATTAATTGCTCGTTGACTTCTCGCACTGCTGATTTGCAACGCCGCATGAAGTCTTGCAAGCTGACTGGCATGATGTCTGGCATTCGCCGCAGCCGCCGTTCTTAAGGCTCTTCTTCAGGTCACGAGTATCGATGGTTTGTATTCTTTTCATTAAAGAAACCCTCCTTTTTATTATTTTACAGTAGTATTCTATCACATTCCCACACTTTTGTCAACACAATGAGCGGGCGGGCATGCGCCCGCGGGCAGTTCCGTCGAGCTGTATTGTTAATGGCAGTCTTCGCCGCACAATTAATTTTACTTCCTCCCGACAACTAAGCGGCGGGCATGCGCCCGCGGGCAGTTCCGTCGAGCTGTATTGTTAATGGCAGTCTTCG
>CADCOF010000323.1 GCA_902802975.1 uncultured Ruminococcus sp.
CACGCCGCCCGCTAGAGTTCTGTTTCCGGGAATCCTACTCCGAAATATGAACCGACAGATAAACACACCGTGTTCTGTCTGCTGCGAAAATTCAGCGCAACAGCTGTTCCGTCATGTATCAGCTTTACATTTACGGTTCGGCGCAGTCTTCCCGACAATTCCCAGCTAAGTATTTCGGCGTAGTTTTCGCCTAAAAGACATAATTTCGCATAACCGCCCCTTGTTTTGTCAAGTACTCCATCGGCGGTGTAGCTTGCAATGCTTATTATTATTTCACTGCCAATTTCATTTTTTCCTTTGCATTTGGCTTCGTGATATGTTTGTTCTATCGCCGATATCAGATATGAGTGCAGTTTTTTTGCCTGCGCTAGCTTTTCCTCTTGATCGGGAATATCCCACTCCATGTATTTTGATGGCAGCGTTTCATAGCTGTTTATCTCCGCTGCCTCACCGTCTTTCATGACAATGCTGCTGCGCTTTATTCCGGTCTGACCGAAGTCCATGACGACAAATACGCCGTTCTTTGCATTAATACATGTTGCACAGCCCAACACTGCAGCCTGCGTGGAATTTGCATACAGAATAATATTGTACGGCTTGACGCACTTTTGGGCAAAAACCATGTTCGCACTGTCTCGAAGCATTTCGCCGAACGACCCGCTCGCAAGACCGCCCACAAGTATAATGTCGCTGACGTTTTTCCAGTAATCCCAGTGTTCCTGTGTCCATTCGGGGCGCGCGGCTCGGTTTTCGGTCTCGCCGAGCTTTAGTGTAAGCAGCATAAGACCCAATCTGCTGCCGAACAGTTTTATTATTCGCTGCGCCTCTTTCGCTCCGTAGCAGTCATTTAAGTCGTTGGCTTTTCGGCCAAGTATCCGCGGAAGGTCTTTGTCGCTGTACGCCTTTTCGTTGATGTGCAGCAGCATAGCATTTTGACGAACCATATTGGCTATGATCTTCGCACTGAAAAAGCTTTTGACGTTCATTCCCTCAATCGAGTCGTCCACGCCGTACACAGGCAGCTTTGCAATTACAATTTTGTTTATGGAGCAAAGCGGAGTCAGTCGGTCTGCTCGTCCGCTTGAGGGATTTTTTATTAAAAATGGATTGGCCATTCTTTCACCACCTATTCGGGCAGTCTTAGTATAGGAGTTTCATTTTCATCGGGGGTATAAGTCTCACTGTCGATCTCGTATGTTCTTTCTGATGATGTCTTGCTCTCGGAATTTTGGCTTGATGTGACTTCCGATGCCGTACTGCTGCTGTCAGGCTCATATGGAACAAACGGCAGCGTTATCTCAGAACCTGTTTCTGTAAGCTGTGATATAAGATCATTCAGTTGGCTTTCCAGTTCCTCATCACTGATCTCCGAAGATGTGTTTTCGCTGCTTAATGACGCAGTTGTGCCGCTCGAAGTATCATCTGTTTTTTTGCTTGTACTATCGTTTGAGTTTGTTTTGCTTTTTGTATCTGTGCTGTTTGCCGAAGACTTGTTTTCGCTTTTGCTCAATTCGTCGGTTTTGCTTTTGCTTGACTCATCGGTTTTGCTGCTTTTGCTTGGCGCATCATTTGTCTCAACATTTGGTGTGCTTTGTGTTATATTGCTTGATACAGCCGAATTATCGCCATTTTTGGGCTGACAGCCGTTAAATACAGCGGCGGTCAATATCGCGGCAACAGCGATTGTATATTTTATTTTTTTATATTTATTATCCATTATATATTACCTCGTTCTGTATAATACTGCATCATAAGCAGCGTGACTTCACTGTAATTTGGCTTATAGTCAAGTGCGTCCATGTATGAGTCCATCATCTGATCGCTGACATTCTCGGCGATTTCCGCCACTTTTGGCTGCTTTTTTTCGTCAAGCGATTTCAGATATTCATATGTTTCTTTGTCGTAACAGTAGTCGTCGAATCTGACGTATACGTCAATTTCCGGCTGCTCGCTGTATCTTTCATCACTGACGGAATTTTTATAATCGCTGTCGATATAATACAGGACGCATAAATACCCGGAATACCGCACGGCGGGGTCATTGCTTCGTGTACACGCAAGATACGACATGAAATTAGCCTCGCTCTCATATATATAGCCCTTCAAGTGAGAATATTCGTGGGCGATAACATGGGGCATGTATGAGTCCGAAACGTACTTACTGTAATTAGCCTCCATTGAAAACGGAAAATACACACCGATAATACTCGATTTGTACATAAAATACGATCCCATCATTGATTTCGCCTGTGGATAGTAGCCGCTTAATCGCGGAAACTCATCGGAAATACCGCGTAGCGCGTCACTTGCGGCTTTATCGGCATTTCCCTCAAAAATCATTGTGTGATTTTCATCTCGCTTAACGACGCGGCACAGCTCGTTGCATTGCTCAACGACTTCATTTCGGACAGCTTCGAGAGTTTCAACATCGAATTCACGATTATCGTTATCGAAATACATTGGCGTACTGCAATACATTACGGTACAGTTCAGCGTAAAGATTAAGAATACGGACAATGCGATAACAAGCACTGTTTTCAGATAACGTGCGGTAAATCTGCGCAATTTGTGATGATTACGCATGATAATACTCAGAATTGACAGCATCAATGCGGCGATGAGTATTATTATTCCTGCTGTTATCAGCACTTCGCCGCAGGAAAAAGGGAAGATGCCTGTAATTCGTGCCAAAAGCCCGCCGGTGAACCTGAAAACATGATCGAGATAAAAATCGCATGCTTTTCGTGACGAAAGAAATGTTACATTGACAAGCAAAGTAACAACAGTTAATATTATTGTACATGTCCAATAGACAGATAAACGTTTATATTTATGTATGCTCACCTCCGGTTTCGTGGAGGTTTCTTTTTCTTTAACTACAGTTTGCAAACAATACATCCCCTTCAGGCAGGCGGCGGGCATGTGCCCCGGCGGGCATGTGCCCGCGGACAATTCGCGCTTTTATTTTTCGTGTGAGTGACTTTTTCGCGCGCGTGCCCCGGCG
>CADCOF010000324.1 GCA_902802975.1 uncultured Ruminococcus sp.
CACTTTTAAAGCCTCCCCTTTAGGGGAGGGGGACCGTTGGCAACGGCTCCCAGCCGCCGTAAGGCGGTGGAGGGGTTCATGCTCAGAGCTTTTGGCACAGTCTGAATTCGCAATGCGCAATGCGCAATGGAGATTGTGCCAAAACTATAACTATTGAAAGATAAAAGTGGAAAGAGGAAATGATTTGTAAACCAAAACAGATCACGTTGACAGTAGTATTGTAAGTGTAAAAAACTATGATCGTGAGTGAGAATGTACTGCGGGCAAGTAATTCCACTTTCCACTTTTGGCACAATCTGAAATCTCAACTCTCAAATCTCAAATCTCAACTCTCAGCTCTCAAAACTCCAAGCTCCGTACTCAAACCTTTACGCCTACCATCAGACTACGCTTTTCTTTGAAATGCAAACGGGATATGAGTCAATTCCGCACAGCATTCTGCCGGGTGAAACAACAACGTCCTTATCGCAAACAACATAGTTCAGCGTTGTGTTTTCACCGATAACTCCGTCCTGCATGATAATGCAGTTTGTGATCTTCGCACCCTTTGCAATGTGAACGCCCTTGAAGATGATGCTGTTTTCAACTTCGCCTTCGATAATGCAGCCCGGGCTTACAAGAGAGTTCTTTACAGAACTGTTGAGTCCGTACTTAGTGGGCATATCATCTCTGACCTTCGTGTATATGGGGTTGCGCATGTTGAAGAGTTCTTCTCTGACTTCGGGCTTGAGCAAATCCATATTTGCCTTGAAATATGACTGAATGCTGTCTATTTCTGCACTGTAACCCTTAACTTCAAAGCCGTAAACACTGCAGCGTTTTACAAGACCCTGAACCAAATCTCTTGAGAAATCGAACTTGCCTCTGCTTACAAAATCCGAAACGATATCAAGCAAAAAGTCCTTTTTAACGATTGCAGTTTTGATCATGCACGCAGCCGAATCAATGTTTCTCGGATTGATAAGAACCTCGTTGACTCTCTGATTCTTGTCAAGTGAGAAGATAACAGTCTCGCTGCTCGGATTCTTCGACATTGGGCGGTTGCGGTAAAGGAACGTTACATCTGCGTTTGCCTTCAGATGCGCGCTCATTACCTGCTGATAGTCCATGTTAACTACAGACATAGAACTGGAGATCAGCACATAATCTTCATATGAATGTTCAATAAAATCTCTGATGGCGTCGATAGTGGTGACAAATGAATTATACTTGTCGCCCGTATTCTCGAACGGAGGAAGGAACGTCAAACCGCCTCTTCTTCTGGAGAGGTTCCACGCTTTGCCCGAGCCGATGTGATCCATCAGTGAAAGATAATTGTTCTTTGTAACAACGCCGATCTTGCTGATGCCCGAATTTACCATGTTGGAAAGCGAAAAGTCGATGAGTCTGTACTTTGCGCCAAACGGAATGGAACTGAATGTTCTCTGCGTTGTCAGTTCGGGAATGTAAGAATCCTGGAAGTTTGTAAGGAGCAATCCCAACATATTTCTGCCTGCCATATTAATTTGCCCCCTTTACATCTGAGTCGATCATTGCTTTCGGTGCAACAACAGCACCGTCGCCGATCGTCAAATTTTCGCCGATAACAGCAATGCCCCACTCGTCGCGGTTCTCTACATCCTCGGGCTTAAGTCCTACAACGGCATTCTTTCCGATAACGGAATTTTCCGCAACGATAGCATAGCTCACATGCGCGCCCTCTTCAACAACAACGCCCGGCATGAGTATCGAGTCTGTGATAACTGCGCCCTCTTTTACGGTAACGCCCTGGAACAGCATTGAGAACTCAAGCGAACCGGCAACGTTGCAGCCGTCTGCCACCATGGAGTTCTGTATCTCTGCCGTATCGCTTACAAAGTGAGGCGGATACATCGGGTTGCGCGAGTAAATTTTGTTTTTCTCGTCTGTAAGATCGAGCTTTGTCTTCGGGTCGAGAAGATCCATGTTTGCCTCCCAAAGGCTGTCGATCGTACCAACGTCTTTCCAATAACCCTCAAACGGATACGCGAACATTCTCTCACCGTTTGCAAGCATTGCGGGGAGTACGTTCTTGCCGAAGTCGTTCGAGCTGTTCGGGTCTGCCGCGTCAAGCATGAGGTATTTTCTCAGCTTGTTCCAGCTGAACACATAGATACCCATCGACGCGTTTGTGCTCTTCGGATGAGCCGGCTTCTCTTCAAACTCATAGATCGAACCGTCGGGATTTGTATTCATGATACCAAATCTGGACGCCTCTTCCATCGGAACGTCGATAACGGCAATAGTGCAGTCTGCATTGTGTTCTTCATGGAAAGAGATCATAGCGGCGTAATCCATCTTGTAGATGTGGTCGCCCGAGAGAATGAGTACGTATTCCGGGTCGTATCTTTCGATAAAGTTAATATTCTGATAAATTGCGTTTGCGGTACCAGAGTACCAATTTGCGCCGTCCTTCTGCTCGTAAGGAGAGAGAATGTGAACGCCTGCGTTATCATTATCAAGGTCCCACGGCTGACCGTTTCCGAGATAATCGTTGAGTACGAGCGGCTGATACTGAGTCAGCACGCCTACGGCTTCGATACCGGAATTGGTGCAGTTTGAAAGCGGGAAATCAATAATCCTATACTTTCCTCCAAAAGGAACAGCGGGTTTTGCGACTTTGCGTGTCAATACGCCAAGTCGGCTGCCCTGGCCGCCGGCGAGGAGCATCGCAACGACTTCCTGTTTTGGTAGCATAACTAAATCCTCCGTTTCGATAAAATTTGTGATAAAATTTGTTATGATGTTAGTCGATATGTTCTTGTAATCAAGATGTCAGATGCGGCAGTTATGTCCAGTGTTGAGTTTTGAGAGTTGAGAGTGGAGTTGTTTGTGTAGAACCACATAGCTCAAAACGCCCACTTAACATACCTGCTCAATATATATTAGTTGTACGCAGATTGCGCACTTCTAAATATCAATAATATATCATTTCTTGTGATTTTTCTTCGATTTCGAAGATTTCTTGCTTTCAGTTTTTTCGGACTTTGATTTGCCGGATTTTTCTTTGTCTTTATCCTTATCTTTGCCCGATTTTTTTACATTCTTCGGCTTGATCTCTTTTTCCACACAGCGCAGATACAGTGCAGACATAGGCGGCAAAACTACGCTGATAGAATCCTCAAGGCCGTGACAAGACTCGTTCACAGATTTGATTTTACTGCCGTTTGTAAATCCGCTGCCGCCGTACTCTTCCTTGTCTGTCGAGAAAAACTCCTCATATGTTCCGGGGTACGGTACGCCGATTATGTAGTTTTCACGCAGCATCGGCTGAAAATTACAAATGCAGATGATCTCGTCGCCGTTCAGGGCAATGCGTCTGAACACCAGAACCGACTGCTTGTAGTCGCTGTGGCATATCCACTGGAAACCTTCCCACGAGGAGTCGATCTCATACAGCGGCGGCGTTTCTTTATACAGGATGTTCATTTCCTTGAAAAACTGCTTGAGCTGACGGTGACGGTCATAATCAAGAACTTCCCAAGTGAGCTGACTTTCGTAATTCCATTCGTCGAACTGACCGATCTCCGCGCCCATAAAGGTGAGCTTCTTGCCCGGATGCGCCATCATGTACGCGATAAAAGTACGCACACCCGCAAATTTCAGATCGTAATCTCCCGGCATTTTGTTGATAAGCGAACATTTTCCGTAAACAACTTCGTCATGGCTTATCGGAAGCATAAAGTTTTCGCTGAACGCATAGATAAGCGAGAATGTGAGGTTGTCATGGTGATACGGGCGATATATAGGGTCAAGTGCAAGATACCTGAACATATCGTTCATCCAGCCCATATTCCATTTGTATGAGAAACCCAGACCGCCCATCTCGGTAGAACGCGACACCATCGGAAAAGCGGTGGATTCTTCGGCAATCATTATATTGCCGGGGAAAAGCTCTTCACACACGGCGTTGAGACGTTTTACAAACTCAATCGCCTCAAGGTTTTCTTTTCCTCCGAAAATATTCGGTTCCCACTCTCCGTCCGCACGGTCGTAGTCGAGGTAGAGCATAGACGCAACCGCGTCAACGCGAATTCCGTCGATGTGGTACTTCTCCATCCAGAAAACGGCGCTCGAAACCAAGAAGCTTATAACCTCATAGCGGCTGTAGTTGTAGACAAGAGTACCCCAGCTTTTATGCTCGCCCTTGCGTGTGTCCTCATATTCATAGCAGCAAGTGCCGTCAAAGCGCGCAAGCCCGTATGAATCCTTCGGAAAATGCGCCGGCACCCAGTCGAGTATAACGCCAAGACCCGCTTTGTGGGCTTTATCGATAAGATACATAAAGTCATGTGGAGTACCATACCGCGATGTCGGGGCATAATAGCCCGTGACCTGATAACCCCATGAGCCGTCATACGGAAATTCCGTCATTGGCATAAACTCGATATGCGTGTAGCCCATGTCGGCAACATATGGGATAAGCTCGTCGGCAAGCCGACGGTAACTCAAAAACTCGCCGTTTTCGCCTCTGCGCCATGAACCGGCATGAACCTCATACACGTTGACGGGCTCGTCGTAGTGATGGTTCTTCTTTTTGTTTTCAAGCCAATGCTCGTCCTCCCACTCAAAGCCCTCGATATCATAAAATTTTGAAGAATTTGCGGGGCGTGTTTCATAGTGAAAAGCATATGGGTCACATTTATAGATTCGTTCACCTGAAGGAGTGTCAATGCAGTATTTATAATTGGTAAATTCAGTCACTACATTCGGAACAAAGCACTCCCAAACACCCGCGTCGCTGATCTTACCCATATTGTTAGCTTCCGGGTTCCAATAATTGAAATCGCCTACAACTGACACTCCGGCAGCACCGGGTGCCCAAACGCGAAATACAACGCCGAGCTGACCGAACATAAACGAGCGGTGCGCGCCGAGGAGATCAAACGCACGGTGAGATGTACCCGCATGAAAATCATTCAGCAGGTCGCTGACGATCTTGTCCAACATAAATGCACACTCCTTTCCATTGTTATACCGGGATATACACCGATATATACCGAAACATTAATATGACATATTTATTTAAGGAAATACACAATCATGAGGCAGCACTTTTTCGAGTTAATAAATGTACCCTTTATATAATATCAAATATGGAAACATTTTTCAAGCTATTTTACACAAATTTAACGAAAATATCTCAAATTTATTTTGACATTATTTGCGATATTCATAAAACACCATCAACGGTAATGTTGTCGTGATGATTTTTACTAAAAATTTTCAGGTTTGTTTGTGTATTTTGCCACATGCCTATATTTTGATCTGATACACAATTCGTAAATCAGACTGTGCCAAAAGCCGTAAATTGGAACTAACGACTATAAGTGTGGAGATTTGAGAGTCAAAAGTTGAGAGTTGGATGTACAACAAATTTTATAGTTGTAAAAAAAGTTCTACCTGAGCGGTTGGAATAAACGAACTCTAAAGGAACATTGATATTCAAAAGTCGGATAGAGCAAGCAAGGGGTCCGGGGGTGC
>CADCOF010000325.1 GCA_902802975.1 uncultured Ruminococcus sp.
ATCTTTATCTCTATACTGTTGACCGCGGCGAAGACTTATGTTAATAATACAGCCCGACGGAACTGCCTGCGGGCGCATGCCCGCCGCCGGAGCAAAAGGAGAGAAATAAAATGGCAATGAGAGATATAGTACAGGAAGGCGACAAAATGCTTTCGAAAATGTGCAGACCTGTAGAAAAATTCGACTCTAAATTGGCAAAACTGCTTGACGATATGGCAGAAACGCTGAAAGCCGCCGAAGGCGTGGGGCTTGCTGCACCTCAGGTGGGCATACTGCGCAGAGTCTGCATAGTAAATGTTGGAGATAAAGATGGTCTTGTGGAGCTTGTTAATCCCGTGATCGTCGATCAAAGCGGCACACAAAGCGGGGCGGAGGGGTGCCTGTCGTTCCCGAATCAATACGGCGTGGTGGAACGCCCGATGTTTGTTACAGTAAAAGCACAAGACCGAAACGGCGGAGAATTCACTATAAAAGGTGAAGGTCTCAAGGCGCGTGCGTTTTGCCATGAAATAGATCATCTAAATGGAGTTGTATTTAAAGAGCGTGCCGAGAGAATGCTTCGACCCGACGAAATTGAGCCGGCGTAATGGGGGGATAGCATGAATATTGTTTTTATGGGTACTCCGGATTTTGCGGTTCCATCATTGAAGGCTTTGGCTGCTGATACGCGCTTTGACGTAAAGGCTGTATTTACCCAGCCCGATAAACCAGTAGGCAGAAAAAAAGTTCTCACTCCCCCTGATATAAAAGTTTGCGCCGAGGAGTTGGGTATTTCGGTCTACCAGCCTGATTCGTTGAAAAACGATGAGACAGCGGAATTGATCGAATCGTTTGCGCCCGATGTTATCGTTGTGATAGCATACGGTAAAATACTTCCGCAAAATATTCTCGATATCCCAAAATATGGCTGCGTGAATATTCACGGTTCTGTTCTTCCGAAACTCAGAGGCGCGGCGCCTATCCAGCGCGCTGTGATAGAGGGCGAAAAAGTAACCGGCATTACTGCGATGAAAATGGACGTCGGACTTGATACGGGAGACATAATTGATGTTGTAAAAACAGAAATAGATCAAAATGAGACAGCAGGGGAACTTTTTGACAGGCTGTCGGCTATGGCACCAGAACTGTTGATACATACGCTGATCTCTCTTGAAAACGGAGATGCTGTATTTACGCAGCAGGACAATGATCTTTCAACGTATGCAAAACCACTTTCGAAAGATGAAGCCGAAATAGATTGGAGAACGAATGCCGAAGACATACACAACAAAGTGCGCGGAATGAACCCGTGGCCTGTGGCGTTCACATACTATAAATCTAAAAAACTCAAGGTTTTTCAGACATGTATAACAAATAGAAAAGGAAAACCCGGCGAAATCGTTTCGCTAGAACCTCCTATTGTTGCATGCGGCAGCGGCGCAGTGGAGCTTGTGAGTGTGCAGCTGGAAGGCAAAAAGCAAATGTCCGCAGAGGAGTTTTTCAGAGGACAAAGAACAAAAGTTGGAGACATGATAGTTTCTTATGAATAATACTCGATATATTGTATATAAAGCATTGATTCGCATGGAAGAGGATAACGCCTACTCGAATATCATACTTGACGAAGTGTTGTCAAACAGTGACGCAGATAATCGTGACAAGGCTTTTATATCCGCTATTTTTTACGGAGTGCTTGAACGAAAGATCACGCTTGATTATATTATCAGGTCTTTTTCTTCCGTTAGGCTGAAAAAAATCGAGCGTGAGATTTTGATAATTCTCAGAATCGCCGTTTATCAGCTTGTGTTTATGGATAAAGTTCCCGACAGCGCGGCAGTCAATGAGGCAGTGAAAACATGTAAAAAAGAAAAGCTGTATCGCTCCGCATCGTTTGTCAACGCATTGCTCCGAAGTCTTACAAAAGCAGATAATAGATTCCCATTGCCCGATAAACGCGATACGCTGAAATATCTTTCCGTAAAATATTCATGTCCTGAAAATATAGTGTCCTTATGGATAAATGATTACTCATTGGAAATAACCGAGAATATTTTGTCATCGCTGTTTGGCAGACCACCCATATTTATTCGCACAAATACAGTCAAAACTAATACACAGGAACTTATAGATGTATTGAAACAAGACAATGTGAATGTATCCTCGACGTTTCTTGACAATGCGCTTGAAATATCGGGTACAGGCTCGATAACTTCGCTTGACGCATACAAAAAAGGTTTGTTTCATGTTCAGGACTTGTCTTCGCAGATATGCTGCGAGCTTGCCTGTGTAAAAAACGGTGATATAGTCAGCGATGTGTGCGCCGCGCCCGGCGGAAAAACGCTTAATCTTGCTCAAAGAACGATCGACGGAACAGTGTATTCGTATGATATATATGATCACAAAATAAAGCTCATCACATCATCGGCGCAGCGGCTTGGACTTCATAATATTACGGCGTCTATCAGAAATGCGGCCGCTCCGCAGACAGAATTAAATCTTTCCGATGTGGTGCTGTGCGATGTACCGTGTTCGGGGCTTGGCGTTATTCGCAGAAAACCTGAAATACGCTATAAAGAGGAGCTTGGCGTTGACGCTCTCCCTGAACTTCAGCTTGAAATACTTGAGACATCTTCTGAATATGTAAAGCGCGGTGGTGTTCTGATATACTCCACATGTACTTTAAATAAAAAAGAGAATAATATAAACGCGTCGCTGTTCCTTGAGCGCAGCAGCGATTTCGAGCCACTCCCGCTTGTTTTGCCAAGCGGTGTGGAACGTACAATAGATGAGGCGGAAAACTGTATTACAATGTTTCCGTCACAAAACGGCTCGGACGGATTTTTCACAGCGGCATTTCGGAGAAAGTAGATAATGGTGATATCATGAAGGATATAGGTTCTTTAACATTGGAGGAGCTTACCGCTCAGTTTCAAAACGAGTTGGGACTTCCTGCGTTTCGCGCTAAACAAGTGTATAAATGGCTTGCGGACGGTGCTGTTGATTTTTCCGAAATGACGAATATTTCAAAGGAATTGCGTAACAATCTTAGTAATATTTATTACATCTCTGTTGCAAACATTGAAAAAAAACTAATTTCGGTTTATGATAAAACCGTTAAGTATTTATTTTCCTTCAGTGACGGAAATATGATCGAATCCGTTGTTATGAATTACCATCATGGTTACACGATATGTCTATCCACACAGGTCGGCTGCAAAATGGGCTGTACGTTTTGTGCAACAGGGCAGGGCGGGTTCGTCAGAAATTTGACTCCTTCGGAAATGCTTGCGCAGATTCACCGCGCACAAAAGGATCTCGGAATACGTATTTCTAATATTGTGCTTATGGGTATGGGCGAGCCGCTTGATAATTATGACAATGTGATCAGATTCCTTCGGTTAGTTTCGAGTGAGGATAATCTGAATATAGGAATGCGCCATATTTCACTTTCAACTTGCGGCTTGGTTGATAGGATATATGACCTTGAAAAAGAAAATCTCCAGTTAACATTGTCGGTATCTTTACATGCGCCCAATGACGAGATCAGAAGCAGAACAATGCCCGTTAATAAAAGATACCCAATCGATACTTTGCTTAGCGCGTGCCGCAGTTATGTTAATACAACAAAACGCCGTATTTCGTTTGAGTATGCGATGATCAGCGGAGTGAATGATTCCGATGAATGCGCAAGAGAACTTGCGCAGCGGCTGAAAGGCATGCTGTGCCATGTAAATCTTATCCCGGTAAATCCCGTAAAAAATACGGGCTATAAGAAGAGTGCGCAGGAGCGGCAGCAGGCATTTATCAGGATATTGGGTAAATACGGTATTACAGCAACCGTAAGGCGAACTCTGGGTGCAGATATAAACGCGTCCTGCGGACAACTTCGAGGCGCACATAATAAATAATAACGTGGTCTGTGTTTTGCTGCATAGAAGCAGTTTATGAAAATTTCGAAAAAATTATTTTTGTTTACGGCTTTAAAGCCTTGCATTTACGGCGAAAATGAAGTATTATTAAATAGTATGGAATGCTTTGAATTGCTTTGTTTATGTGGTTATACTAAAATATATAGTGAATATAGATAATATGTCACTTTTATTAATACAACTAAAATAATAATCAAAGCAAAGGGGGAATACGATTTGCAGATATATTATCAAACCGATGTTGGCTTGATACGCCGCAATAATCAAGATTACTGTGTTTGCGAAAAAATCTCTGATGAGCTTGCGTGGGCTATAGTTTGTGACGGCATGGGCGGTGCTAATGGCGGTAACGTTGCCAGCAAAGAGGCATGTATTGAAATAGATAGAATCCTCAAAGAGGAGCTTAACGAGAAAACCGACCCGGAAGAACTAAGAGAGCTAATGGAGGAGGCCGTTCTGTCTGCAAACAGTAAGGTCTACGAAATGTCGTGCGAAACGATTAGTCTCAGCGGCATGGGAACCACGGTTGAGTTGGTTGTGGTGAGAAATGATACTCTGCATATTGTTCATGCCGGAGACAGCCGCGTTTATAAGATCAGTGCCGATGATATTATCGATCAGGTGACCACTGATCATTCGCTTGTGCAGCAGCTTGTTGAGTTGGGACAGATCACTCCCGAAGAAGCTCGTTATCATCCCAGTAAAAACTTTATTACAAGAGCTTTGGGTGTGGAGCCCGAGCTGGAAATAGATTATATTACAGTTCCTTTCGATCACGGCGATATGATCTTGATTTGCACAGATGGTTTGAGTAATTATTTCAATGCCGACGAGTTAATCGCGGCTGTCAGATCGTTTAAGAATAAAGATGAAGTCGCACAGGGATTGGTCGATATAGCGAAGGACTGTGGAGGCAGCGATAATATAACTGTTGCTATACTTATCAATGAGTAAAAGTATAAAGGAGAGAAAGAAATGGCGGAGGATAAATATGTCGGCAAAAGGCTTGACGGCCGCTATGAGATAGAAGAGATCATAGGCGAAGGCGGTATGGCTGTGGTTTACAGTGCAACCGATATTCAGGACGGAATACCTGTTGCGATAAAGATACTTCGTGATGAGTACCTCGGAAATAATGAATTTATCAGAAGATTTAAAGACGAGTCAAAAGCAATTGCGGTTTTATCTCATCCAAATATTGTTAAAGTATACGATGTAAGTTTTGGCGATAGAATTCAGTATATCGTCATGGAGTATATCGATGGTATTACACTGAAAGATTATATTGAAAAAACAGGACCTGTTGATTGGAAAGAGACTGTTCACTTTGTTTTGCAAACGCTGAAGGCATTGCAGCATGCCCATGAAAAAGGCATCATTCATCGTGATGTAAAGCCTCAGAATATTATGCTTCTTGAAGACGGTACAATTAAAGTTACAGATTTCGGAATTGCACGTTTTTCAAAAAGCACTACAAATTCCATGACAATGACAAACAAAGCTATCGGTTCGGTTCACTATGTTTCTCCGGAGCAGGCGAGGGGAGAGCCAACCGACGCAAAGAGCGACTTGTATTCGCTTGGCGTGATGCTGTATGAGATGCTCACGGGAAAGCTTCCGTTTGATGACGCAAACGCCGTGTCTGTTGCTTTGATGCAGCTTCAGTCCGATCCCGAGCCGCCGCGCAACCTTAATCCCGACATTCCGGTTGGCTTGGAAGAAATCATTATCAAGGCAATGCAGAAAGACCCCAACAAGCGTTATCATTCTGCTGCCGAAATGTACAACGATATATTGAAGGTCAGAAAGAACCCTTCGATTACGTTTAATTACAATTATGATGATATACCGATAAGAGATGATAACTCGTCTGTCAATACTACGGTAAGGACAATAAAAAAGCTTGATTCCGACTCCGACTACAACGATCCCGACAGTTGGGACGATGATTCGGACGACGAAAAGCGCGGCACCAATTCCGCCGTGCAGGTGGTTATAGGTGCTGTGGCTGCGTTTGTGATCGTGTGTCTTGTGTTCTTGGTTTTGGCTGTATTCAAAGGCTTGAGCAGCAACTCAACAACAGACGTGCTTGTGCCGAATCTGATAGGATTGTATTTTACAGACGTTAATAAAGACAAGGTAACTTACAATTTCAAGTGGGACGTCAAAAACGTTTACGATGCAGATAAACCTCTCGATGTTATCATCAGTCAGGATCCGCAGCCCAGTGAGAAGAAGATCAAAGAGGGTTCAACGATTCAGATTGTTGTAAACAGCGAAGAGACGGTTATTAATCTGCCAAATGTTGACGGCAGAACCAAAGATGACGCCGTAGCCAGAATGAAGTCGGCAAGCCTTGTTCCCGAAGTTCTCATGGTTCTCGACAATGAGACAGCCGAGGGATATGTAAAGCAGACATATCCTGCGTCGGGCAGCAAAATTACGATTGGTTCGCCCGTAAAGATTTATGTCAGCAAAAAAGCCGGCAAATCTAAAAAGGAAGTTCCGAATCTTGTTGGTTTGACTCTATCCGAAGCTCAGAACAAAATCGCCGAAGCGGGACTTACGTATAACGGCTTTACCTATATGGAGAGTACGGTAGCTAAGGACAAAATCGTAGCTCAGAATCCGCTCAGAGGTGCAAAGGTTGATCCCGGCGCAAATGTTTCCGTTATTCTCTCGGAGGGTCCGCCGCGAAGTGTTGCACTTTCTCAGACAGTCGATCTTCCCGCAGATATTGCTTCGTCTATCAAATTTGAGGTCATTATTGATGGTGAAGTAGATAAATCGTATACTAAGCCTATCGTGCCGAAATATGCGCGTCAATATACCTTAACCATCTCCCGTATGAGTACGGTCGGATCTATTCCGGTAGTGGTTGCACTCAATGAGCATACGTATCGTGTTTATAAGTTTGATTTTAAGAATTCAACGGTAACAACCGAAGAATCATATCCGTTCGTATTGGATACTGATTTGGATGATACAGAAACAGAAACCGATACCGAAACAGATATGGAACATGAAGATGAGACAGATACCGAAATTGATACCGAGTCATCAAGCGTGACTGCTGATACGGATTATGAAAATTACGACGATACGGAAGATTACAACAACCCTGATCTCCCGACAGACCCCACGGACGTTTCTTCATCCGAAGTGGTCGAGCAGCCTGATCCTGAGCCAAATGATGGCGGCAACCAAGGCGGCGCGTTTGAACCCGAAAATCCGCCTGAGCAAGATGATGGTGATATTGAATGACCGAGAACAAGCTTAACGGAATAATTATAAAATCTATCGGCGGCTTCTACTATGTGGAAGCTGCCGAAACGGTATATGAGTGTAAAGCAAGGGGAAATTTCAGAAAAAAGGGCGTAAAGCCTATAGTTGGCGATCATGTATGTATTACCGCTTGGGATAACGGATATTGTTCCATCGATGATGTTTATGAAAGACGGAACAGTATAATTCGTCCGGCTGTTGCGAATCTCGACACGCTGATTATTGTGGCGTCTGCTCGCGATCCTCAGCCGAATGCACTGATAATTGACAAAATGACTGCGGCGGCATATTCAAAAGGGATAGAGCCTGTGATTGTTTTTTCGAAAGCCGACCTTGGAGTACCGGAAGAGTTGGTGTATTCATATGAATTGGCGGGAATAAAGACTATATGTTCTTCATCTATAGATTCCCGCGGCAAAGATGAAATATTGTCGCTGCTTCCCGAAAAAATTTCTGTGCTTACGGGAAATTCCGGCGTTGGAAAGTCTTCTTTGCTCAATACGCTTTTTCCTCATCTTCAGTTGGAGACAGGGGATATCAGCAAGAAACTTGGGCGAGGCCGCCACACCACACGTTCGGTGGAACTGTATAAGCTGGGCGGCGGTTACATAGCAGATACTCCGGGCTTTTCGACATTGGATATCGAGCGTTACGAGCTTATAGAAAAAGAAAAACTTCCGGAAACGTTTCCCGAGTTCAAAGATTATCTTGGCAAATGCCGATTTAACTCATGCAGCCACACCTGTGAAAAGGGCTGCGCAATAATTGAAGCTGTAGGGCAAGGGAAGATCAGCCGAACACGATTTGAAAGCTATAAGACTATGTACAACGAGGTAAAGGATATAAAAAAATGGCAGCAAAAAAACGATGCACAGTGATATGCGCTGCGCCCGAACAAGACCTTGAGTTTATAGGATCTGCTGTTAGGGAGAGCGACTTTTTGGTTTGCGCCGACGGAGGCTGTGATGTTTTAAGTAGGATTGACATAATACCCGATCTTATTATAGGTGATTTCGATTCGGCTGAATCGAATGATGTTTTTCCTCTTTCCGAGAGAATTACCCTTGATACTCATAAGGACGACACGGATACAATGTATTGTGTGAAAGAGTGTATGACACGCGGATACAGGGAATTTTTATTTTTGGGTGCTACAGGCGGCAGAACAGACCATCTGCTTGCAAATCTTTCCATTCTTTTATACCTGGGTAATCATGGGGCACACGGCGTAATTAGAGATAAATATAATGATATTATGATGCTTGATATTGGCGATAACGTGATCAATGTTGATCAGGGTACAACAATTTCCGTAATTCCGTTTGGCAGTGCCTTTGCCGAATTGTCGTACAAAGGATTATATTATCCATTATCACACACTAAAGTTACGGTGGAAT
This sequence comes from uncultured Ruminococcus sp., assembly GCA_902802975.1. GTDB lineage: Bacteria > Bacillota > Clostridia > Oscillospirales > Acutalibacteraceae > RUG592. The sequence goes on from CADCOF010000325.1 coordinate 8,591, forward strand.
ATCCGTATACAATAAGTAACGAATCCTGCGGTGATGAGGTGGTTATTACTCTTCACAGCGGAAGCGCGCTTTTATTTATTGTAAATAATATTGGAGGCTAACATATGAATTTTCGCAGAGTTTTAAAAATAATGATCAGCTGTATGATCTTGACAAGTTTATTGATCGGAGTAACTCTGCGCAGTTCAGCCGACAGTGTAGTAGTATCAGAAAAAAACGACATAAAATATCACAAAGGCGATGTTGTTGAAGCGGTTGTTCAATTCGGAAATATCAAAAACGGAAATGTTGCCGGATATAATTATAATATATATTATGATAATGGGTTGGCTGAACCGATATATGACGAATGCAGCGGAAACATTCAATACGAGGATTTGTCCAAAAATATAACATATTCTCCGAATATAGTTATTAACGAAAAGAAAACAGGCGAAATTTCTATGGCGATGAATGCCCCGTTAGGCGTAAAAAATGATGTTTCCGGAGAATCAATAGATTTTCTGAGAATAAAGTTTACGGTTAAGTGCGATATATCTGACCCGGGTATTGCAGGTGAATGCGTTTCGTTGTCGGTACTTCGTGCAGGCAGTCAGATCGATCTCTTAAGCCCGGTTATCGAAATGCAGGATGTGTACTCCACGCTCAAGGTAGATATATTTCAGTCATACGTGCCCACACCGACAACTCCGAATCCAAAGGGCAGCAGCGGAACGATCAAGTATACTAAAGGCAGCACAATAGATGCTGTAATCGATATCGGGAATATTTCGGACGGATCAATATCTGCGCTTAATTATATTATATATTACGATCCGGAATACGTGGAGCCTGTGATTAATGAGAATACAAATGATATTGAATATGAGATTTTAATAAATGATTCGGATGTATCTGCAACAGTAAATGCTACAAAGAGCGGGCTTGTGAAAATAGCTTTGTTTTGCATTACCGGCGCGGAAGATGATGCCAGCGGCGAACCTATACCTGTATTTAAAGTCAGATTCAAAGTAAACAAAAATGCCTCGGATTTAGGCATTGAAGGTGCATGTACTATTCTTTCTGTAATAAGAGACAACAAAGTACAAAAGATTTTGGCGAGAAACATAGACGACAGCGATACATACACCACTCTGAGTATTATCATAAATCAAACGGAGCCTGTGCAGCTTGAATTTATAGGCGATGTTGACCATGACGGAGTGATCACATCTTCGGACGCGCTGATTATTCTGCGTATGAGTGTAGGTCTTGAGATTATCACCGATGAACTCCGTGAATTAGCCGATGTTGACAGCGATGGCAGCATAACGTCAAGTGACGCATTGGAAGTTCTGCGCTTTAGCGTTGGCTTACCGACGTTAAAAGTTCTGTTTGTTTATGGCTGAAAAGGAGTCGTTTTGAGAAATGAGAAAGATTATATCCCATTTGCTCGATAGCGAGAAATTTCGTTTGGCTGTTGATTTTATAGGTATCCTGATGGGTGCCGTTATCGCGGCGTTCGCTATTGAGGAGTTTTTGGTTCCGTGTACGATACTCGACGGCGGAGTGGTCGGAATCAGCATCATGATAAACAATCTTACGCATTTGCCGCTGAGTGTTTTGACAGTGGTTTTTAACATACCATTTCTTATAATCGGGTCAAAAAAGATGGGGAAAATGTTCATTGCCAAATCCGCTTTTGGTATGGCTATGTTTTCTGTTTTCCTCGAATCATTTTCAAAGCTGAAAAACGCAACAAGCGAATATCTTCTTGCTGTATCGTTCGGCGGTGTATTGCTTGGCATCGGAGTGGGGCTTGTCATACGCTTCGGAGGCTGCCTTGACGGTACTGAGACAGTGGCGATACTTCTGAATAAAAAGTATAAGTTCCCAGTTGGAAAGATAGTTCTTGTTTTCAATATTGTCATTTTCATTGTTGCGGGATTTTTGTTCGGATTCGACCGTGCAATGTACAGTCTGCTTACATATTTTATCACTTCAAAGGTACTTGATATCGTAGAAAACGGTATGGAGCAAACAAAAGCTGCCATGATAATAACAAACGATTCCAAGCAGATTTCAAGAGAGATATATAGTCGTCTTGGGAGAACCGTCACTATTATGGAGGGTGAAGGTCTTGTGAGCGGCAAAAAGGTTGTGCTGTACTGTGTGCTGACTCGTTTTGAGATACATGAGCTTCGCGACATTATCAAGAGCATAGACGCATCTGCTTTTATAGCTATCAGCGACGTTTCCGAGATAATAGGAACGCATATAAAAAGCAGTGTTTCACTCGATAAGGTTGGCAAGAAAAATATTGAGGTGTAATTTTACTGCACTAATATATTTATGGATTCAAGTAAATGACTGTACTGTTAATATAGCTGAATTTTTCAGAACTATAAATGAGCAAATTTTGA
>CADCOF010000326.1 GCA_902802975.1 uncultured Ruminococcus sp.
AATACGAATACTATGTCAATACGGCGAAAGCACTTTTTCATAACCCTATTGGTGCCTTTCGCAGAAAGGCGGATTATAAATATGGAAAATGAATTACAGACATTGAAACAAAGCCGCTGAAAAATCGAACGAAATCATTGAAATTTTCGTTCGATTATGTTATAATGTAAGTAACAAAAATACAGGAGGCGATCTTATGTCGATCACAGCAACAGAATTAAAGCTGAATCTGGGAAAATATTTGCTTATGGCGGCAACAGAGGACGTATACATCACTCGAAACGGAAAGACCGTAGCAAAGCTCACCGCACCTTATCAAAACAAGCTCGATACAGTCAATGACTTGTTCGGCAGCGTTCCCGACACGATGACATTGGAAGAAGCTCGGAAAGAGAGGCTTGACCAAATATGAAAGCGCTCCTTGACACTTGTGTCATAATGGATTTTCTCCAAAGCCGTGAGCCGTTTGCGGAGAATGCAAAAAAGATAATGCAAGCGTCGGCAATGGAGATGTTTGACGGCTTTATAACAGCAAAATCGGCGACCGATATTTATTATCTGACGCACCGCTGTACTCACAGCGATAAAGAAAGCCGGAACAAGCTCAGTAAGCTGCTGACGATCATCAATATGCTGGACAGCAAAGCCGACGATGTTTTTAGCGCTATCCCGTCGGAGGTTTACGATTTTGAGGACGCTGTAATGATCGAAACGGCGGCACGGTCACAAATGGACTGCATTGTTACAAGAAATAAAAAGGACTACGCAAAATCAAGCGTGACAGTTTATACACCCGAACAGTTTATTGAGCTAATTGAAAAGCTGTAAAAACATTATCTCCGACCTAACCGAACTTCTTTGTGGTAAAAATTGAATTATCGGCGGACTTGTTGTTGATCTGCCAAGCGTTAAGGTGCGGCGAATACTCGACCGTGATGTTTTTCTTCCTGCCCCGAAGCGTGAATTTGTCCTCACGGTTTGAGTACGGCGTGTCGAAAAGCTCATACATAAACTGCTGGTATATCTTTGGCTCTATCTAATGTTGCGAAAATCTTGACATTGCAAAAAAATTGAGTTATAATAGCATGTAGAATTGCTGATTGTATGCGGAGCTGATATTTAGTATGGATACTCAGATTTTTAATAAGGTGGAAGTGCCGAAAAATAACGAAAGTGAGCCTGTTTCTCACCCCACACAAAATAGTCATATTACGGATGATCTTCCCGATCTCGCCAGCGTTAATAAGGACGATGAGCCGGTGGATTTCGATCTTTCCGAAGAGCCTAAGAAAACACAAAAGAAAAAACGCAAAAAAGTCGACCGCAAGGACGGTGCGTCTCCTTTCGTTACTAATTTGTACGATTGGGTGTCTGCGTTTTTGTTTGCCCTGGTGTTAGTTGTGATGGTCATGACGTTCTGCTTCAGGCTTGTTGATGTTGACGGGGATTCTATGCTCCAGACACTTCAGGATAAAAATAAGATTATCGTAACGGGTCTCAATTACGAACCGTGCGTTGGAGATATCGTTGTTATAAGTCACGGAGTTGAACTCGATAAGGCTCTTGTAAAGCGCGTTATCGCTGTTGGTGGTCAGACTGTCGATATCAATTCCGATACAGGCGAAGTGATAGTTGACGGCATAGTTATCGAAGAACCATATATCAATGGCAAAACTACTCAGATTGGAAATGTAGAGTTCCCCGTGACAGTTGACGAAGGTACCGTTTTTGTCCTCGGAGACAACAGACCGATCTCGAAAGACAGTCGTTTTTCCGATGTCGGTATGATTCCTGTTGAAAGCATTATCGGAAAAGTTCGTTTGCGTTTGACTCCTTTCAGTGAATTTGGTAAAGTAGAGTAATCGGGCGGGGTGCCCTCGACTGCGTCTAAGCGTGTTTTTGCTTAGGCGTATTTTATTTCAATATGCGGCGGTGAACATCATAATGAAAAGCAATAAACCCCGGAATAAAACAAACAAATACAATAGTAATCCGAAAGGAAAAAAAGCACCCTCAGCGGCAAAAATTCAGCATGCCGAATCAAGGCGCAGAAGACAAAACAGCGCACCTGTTACAAATAAGTCAGCAAGTGAAAATTCGCAGTATATCCAGTGGTTCCCGGGTCACATGACAAAAACGAAGAGAAAGATACAAGCGGATTTGAAACTCGTGGACGCCGTTGCCGAAGTTATCGACGCGCGGGTTCCGCTCTCAAGCAGAAATCCCGATCTTCCGTCTATGATCGGCAGCAAACCGACAGTTATCCTTATGAATAAATGTGACCTCGCCGACCCAAAAAGCACAAAGCAATGGACGCAGTATTTCAAAGAACGCGGCATAAAAGCTATTGAGTTAAACTGCAAGACAGGCAGCGGCATAAATAATTTTACTGCGGCAGTGAGAGATGTCCTTTCCGATAAGATCGAGAATTGGGCGAAAAAAGGCATGATCAACCGTCCACTGCGCGTAATGGTTGTAGGTATTCCGAATGTCGGGAAGTCAACATTCATAAACAGGATATCGAAAGCCTCAAAAGCAAAAACCGAAGACCGCCCCGGCGTTACACGCGGCAACCAGTGGTTTACTCTGAGTTCGGGCGGCGTTACTATCGATCTGCTTGACACTCCGGGCGTGCTGTGGCCTCGTTTTGACGATCAGCAGGTCGGCGAAAAATTGGCGTTTACAGGTGCTGTCAAGGATAACGTTACGGATTCGCAGCAGCTGGCACTCAGACTTTTGGAATATTTCAAGGTATCTCCGATGCGGATGTTCTGCGAACGATTCGGTTTGACAAAAGAAGATATTTCCGAAAAAACATCGTTTGAGCTGCTTGAAATGATAGCAAAAAAACGCGGTATGCTGATATCGGGCGGCGAAGCAGACGTTGAGCGCGCCTCGATAATGCTGCTTGATGAATTCCGCGAGGCAAAGCTCGGGCGCATTACGCTTGACAAAATAGGTGATTGATCATGGATTGGCTGGAATATGAAAACAAAGCTTACGACGAGGGTTATCTTTCTGTTTGCGGCGTAGACGAGGCGGGAAGAGGACCGCTCGCAGGTCCTGTTTGCGCAGCTGCAGTGATACTTCCGAAAGGAGTTATCATTGAAGGAGTAAATGACTCGAAGAAACTGACTGAGAAAAAGCGCGAGAAGCTTTTTGATATAATAAAAGAAAAAAGCCTTGCATATTGTGTTGCATGGGCGGATGTCTCCGAAATCGAAAAACTCAATATCCTGAATGCTGCAATGCTTGCCATGAAACGCGCTGTCGAGGGGCTTAAGCCCAGCGCAGATTACGCGATCATCGACGGCAACAAAACGCCCGATATAAAAATTGAATGCGAAGCCGTTGTAAAAGGCGACTCGAAAAGTATGTCTGTCGCTGCCGCGTCGATACTTGCAAAAGTGAGCCGTGATCGGCTTATGCTTAAATATGCGGAAGAGTATCCTCAGTACGGATTCGAGAAACATAAGGGGTATGGCACAAAAGCGCACTGCGACGCGATACTTGAATATGGTGAAACGCCCATACACCGCCCGTCTTTTTTAAAGAAGCTGTATGACAAAGCCGGTAAGTGACAGAGATTTTCAGATACGCAGCCGCGGCAATGCAGGCGAAAAATATGTGTGCGAGTATTTACTCAGTCATAAATGCAGTATTAGCGCAACGAATTATAAAAAGCCGTTCGGCGAAATAGACATAATTGCCGAAAATGAGGCGAGAGTGATCTTTGTTGAAGTAAAAACCCGCACTGTAAAGTCAATGACGGGCGGGTTTGAAAGCATTACAACAGGAAAGATCAAAAAGATCATAAAAACTGCAAAAGCATATTTGATCGAACACCCAACGCAAAAGCAGATACGCTTTGACTGCGCCCAAGTCATCGTTGATGAAAAAACGAATGCATTAGTGCGAATTGACTATATTAAAAATGCAATATATGACTCTAAATAATATTACAATAAACGTCATTAAAAAATCCTATTAAGAACATTTATGAGTGCGGAGTTCAATTCGCAATTCGCAATGCGGAATTATTTGTAAAAATCAATGGTTTATCACAACGACAATAGTTTGTGCAGTGTGAAAAATTGTGG
>CADCOF010000327.1 GCA_902802975.1 uncultured Ruminococcus sp.
TGGGACACACGGGGTTAGCTCGCTGATACTGTACAGGTTGCTGTACTTGAACGAGAAGCCCCCGCCTCTAAGCGTTAGCGTAGGCGGCGGGAGTATGTCACAAAACGCAGCAATGAGAATTTGAAAATATATGCTATAGTAAATGACATAAATCTTTTCCTAAACACTTTTTTAGTGTGGAGAGTTGAGAGTGGAGTTGTTTTGTTTGCGGGACTTTCTTCCCAATAAAATTTCTGTTTGATACTTTAGTTTTTGTTGTGAGTAAATATTTTTGCGTACACTCCACTCTCAACTCTCAAAACTCCACACTCATAAAGGATTTTTTCGGTACAAATTGCACTCAAACCGAAAGAGGCAGTATATGGGCGAACCGGGCTGTAATTGTAAATAAAATATGAATACTATTGCAAATGAGTCTAGACATATAGTATAATTGTATAAAATGAGGTGATTTTAGTCAAAAAATCTAATTTTTTCGGAGGTCATGTATATGATTGAATTTAAAGGCGTCAGCAAAACCTACAATGGAAAAGTCAAAGCATTGGACAATATGAATTTTTCGGTTGGTGACGGTGAATTGGTGGGCTTTATAGGCCCCAACGGTTCCGGTAAAACTACTACGATAAAGCTTCTGTGCGGCGTTTTGAAACCTGATAAAGGGTCTATTATAGTCAACGGATTTGACGTAATCAAAGAACCTCTTAAAGCCAAGGCGTCTATCGGTTATATTGCGGATAATCCCGATGTTTTTCTGAGATTAAAGGGCGTTGAATTTTTGAATTTTATCGGAGATGTGTACCAGACGCCTGCCGATGAGCGTAAGAAGACTGTGGGTGACCTCGCCGAACGATTTGAGCTGACCGGTGCGCTTGATTCTCAGATATTGAGTTATTCTCATGGCATGCGACAAAAATTGATGGTTATTGCCGCATTGATGCACAAACCCAAAGTATGGATTCTTGACGAACCTATGACCGGTCTTGACCCCAAATCATCGTTTGAACTGAAAGCCTTAATGAAAGAACACACAAAAGCAGGAAACAGCGTATTCTTTTCAACTCACGTTCTTGAAGTTGCCGAGAAGCTTTGTGACAAAGTTGTTATCATAAAAAAAGGTCATAAACTCTATGATGGTACGCTTGCGGAACTTGAAAAACGCAACAAAGATAAAAACCTTGAGGATATTTTCCTCGAGCTTACTAAAAAGAAATAAGCGAAAGGGTGTTTTTGAATGAGTGTGTTTTTGCAGTTGATAAAAATCACCGGTTCGTCGGTAGAACCGAGCGTTGAAGAAAAGAAGCGCAGCAAAGTTTTCGGTGTTGTGATGGGTATTCTGATTATGCTGCTGATTTTTATTCCGGTAGCTTTTTTTGTGGGCTTTATGGTGTATGCGCTTACTAACGGGCTTGTCAATCTCGGAGGCGAAGATTCCGTTTCTGCCGGACTCGCTTTGATGCTGCACATTGTAGCTTTATTTTCCGTGGTTTTCGGATTCAGCGTTGTAATGAGTGTTTTTTATTTTTCGAGCGACCTGAATTATCTGCTTCCGCTGCCGATATCACCTATGAAAATAATCGGGGCAAAGCTTGCATCGACTATGATCTCCGAAAACGTTATGGAGTGTATTCTGGTGTTCAGTGCGCTTGCAGGCTTTATGATCGGCTATGGATTTAACCCGCCTGCAGGCGGAGGCATTAACGCAGTCAGCTTTATTGCTGCTGTTTTTGGTGTATTAACATTTCCTGTTTTGCCAATATGCTACTGTGCAATAATATGCCTGATACTTATGTATTTTTCGAAGTTTTTGAAAAATAAGGATCGCGTAGGCAAGCTGACGGCTTTTTCAAGTTTGGCTATACTCATAGTTCTTGTAGTTTGTCTGAATTTGTCAAATGGATTTGACACAAATGTATTCGTAAATCAGCTGATCTCGGACGACCTGAAAATAATTAATATCCTCGACAAAATTTTTGTAAATGTACCGTTGCTTTCACACGCAATGGCCGGAAATCTGATATCGCTTCTTCTATACATCGCTGTAAATGCAGCCTCAGTCGGCGTTGTTTTGCTTTTGGCGTCAAAACTGTACTTTCCGGCTGTATTGTCTCTCGGGGGCGGCGAAGGTGCTGCAAAATCCTCAGAAAATATGGGTGAAAAGCTTGACAGCCAATTGAAACAAAGTTCTCATCTGATGACATATTTTAAAAAGGAAATAAAAATACTTTTCCGAACACCTGCATATATGTCCAACTGTATAGGTATAAACTTAATATGGCCTATTTTCATATACCTTTTCTTTGTGCTGCAAAAGCAGAGTAACTTTCTTGGGGATTTTATTGATAATCTGCACTCCGCGGACGAGGAGGCTGTGCTTTACACAACGCTGGCTGTGTTTGGCTCATCTGTAATACTCACTGCGCTCAATTGTCTTGCGTCCAGTGCTGTAACAAGAGAGGGTCGTCACTTTGAGGTGATGAAATACATGCCGGTAGACATAATGACGCAGCTTAACAGTAAAGCGCTTGTCAGCATAGTTGTCAGCGGCATCGGTCTTATCATCTATATTGTCACTGCATTTGCGATAATACATGTTGATTTCAGGCTCACAATATACTGTGTGCTTTTGTCAATATTAGCCGTGGTATATTCAACTTATCTGGGCATTTACATTGATACGATTAATCCAAAACTGGTTTGGGAAGACGAAGTTAATGCTCTGCGCGGTAATTATCATGTTTTCTATAATATGGCATTAGAAATAATAGTTACAGCAATTATCTGCACTTTATCTATCGTAGTATTCAGACTCGGATTCCTTCCTGTGTACTTTATTCAGTCAATGATAATGCTGATTTCGGCATATTTATCATTTCAATTCTATATTTTATGTAAGCACAAAGGCACTGAGAATATTGAAAAAATCGAAATGTAAGGAGATAGATCAAAATGAGTATTCCAACACCACATATCGGAGCAGAACACAAGGAATGCTTTGCAAAAACTGTTTTGATGCCCGGCGATCCACTTCGGGCGAAATATATCGCAGAAAACAAGCTTGAATCTCCTGTACTTGTAAATGAAGTCCGTGGAATGCTTGGATATACCGGAATATATAAAGGCGTTTCGGTGTCTGTAATGGCCAGTGGAATGGGCATGCCTTCAATCGGTATTTATTCATATGAGTTATTCAATTTTTATGACGTAGAGAACATTATACGCGTTGGTTCGGCAGGCGCACTCTCACCAACGCTTGATCTGTATGACATTGTGGCGGCGGCAGGAGCTTGTACTAACTCTGCATTTGCGAACCAATACAAACTCAACGGTACTTTTGCACCTATCGCAAACTATCATTTACTTCGAACATTTGATGATACTGCGGCAGAACTCGGCATCAATGTTCACATCGGAAATGTTGTCAGCAGCGACACATTTTATTCTGCAGATAAAGACAGTGACGCTCAGTGGCGTGATATGGGTGTACTTGCGATAGAGATGGAAGCTGCGGCACTGTATATGAATGCCTCAAAAGCAGGCAAGCACGCATTGGCTGTATTCACTATATCGGATTGCCTTTTTTCGAATAAAGCCACAACAGCACAGGAACGCCAGACCGGCTTTGATACAATGATCACAGCTGCGCTGGAAACAGCGGTCAAGCTTTAGCGAGGTAAACAATGACGAATGAAGAATTGATCAAATTAGCTAAGAGAGCGAGACTTCAAAGCTACTCACCGTACTCACATTTCAGCGTTGGAGCAGCATTGCTGACGTGGGAGGGCGAGGTATTTACAGGCTGTAATGTTGAAAACGCCTCTTATCCTGCGGGCTGCTGTGCCGAGCGCACAGCATTATTCGCGGCAGCTGCAAAAGGCAAACGAAAATTCAAAAAAATTGCCGTTGCAGGTTCTTTCAGCGATGAATTTGCGTCTCCAACTATACCCTGTGGGATATGCCTACAGGCACTTGGCGAATTTTGCGAAGACGATTTTGAGATAGTACTGTGTGAAAATGATAATTTAATTGTACATAAGTTGAGTGAATTTTTGCCAATTCGATTTACATTGTGATATTCACACAAGCTTTACAAAAACATAAACTGTAAAACCCGCGCCCGATAAAATCAGAGCGCGGGTAAAAACTGTGCTTAATTTGACTATTAATTTCTCTTTTTGTCAAAAGAGGGATTGAATGCGTAAAAATTCCTGCTGTCGAGGTTATCGGTGGTCAGGCGTAATCCTTCACCGAAGCGCTGATAATGCACGATCTCTCGTTCACGCAAAAAACGTATTGGGTCGATTACATCGGGGTCATCGCAATAGCGCAAAATGTTGTCATAGGTAGTACGGGCTTTCTGCTCTGCTGCCATATTCTCATGCAGATCGGTTATAGCGTCGCCTTTAGACTGTATATAAGCTGCTGTAAACGGTGTACCGGAAGCCGCTGCGGGATATATCCCCGTAGTATGGTCAACAAAATATGCGTCCAGACCGCCTGCTTTTATTTGCTCCGGTGTTAGGTTTCGTGTAAGCTGGTAAATAATCGTACCCACCATTTCAAGATGCCCCAGTTCCTCTGTTCCGATATCGGTAAGAATTGCCTTCAGCTCCGGGTACGGCATGGAGTATCTTTGACTCAGATATCGTAATGAAGCTCCCAGTTCGCCATCGGGTCCACCATATTGACTCATAATAATCTTCGCTAAAGCCGGATTGGGATTCTTTATCTTTACCGGATACTGCAATTTCTTTTCATAAACCCACATTCAGTTTTCCTCCTCACAAATATCCCACGGCCAGGGGTTTTTTATCCAA
>CADCOF010000328.1 GCA_902802975.1 uncultured Ruminococcus sp.
ATGCCTGCGGGCGGCATGCTGCCGCTCCCAAATACGCGCACATAGTTTATTTGTAACGTAATGTTATTCCCGCGTCCAACACCCTGTATGCCCGCGGACGCATGGCCGCCCGCCATAACTTAAAAGGATATTATAATATATGAACAACGCTATAATAGCAGTTTTTATTGTTTTGTTGGTTGCTCTGTCAGCATTTTTCAGTTCGATGGAAACAGCAGCCAATTCCACAAGCCGCGCTCGTTTGATGGATTTGAATGAAAGAGGCGTAAAGGGCAGCGCGAAAGCCATAAAAATGCTCGATAAATATGATAAAACAATAACGACTCTGCTTATCGGTAATAATATAGTGAATATCGGTGCGTCTTCGCTTGCAACGGTTCTTTGCACACGTCTTGTAGGAGATTACGGCGCGGCACTCTCAACAGGTGTGCTGACGCTTATAATTCTCACATTCGGCGAGGTTATTCCAAAGTGCTATGCAAAGGAAAACGGCGATAAGCTGATGGTACGATTCTCATCGGCAATATGCCTGCTGATGACTCTGCTAACTCCGCTTTCGTTTGTGTTTATCAAGCTGAATTCTCTTGCGCTTAAGCTTTCGGGCGGTGAAAACGCATCTCCTTCAGTAACTGAAAGCGAACTGAAATACATTATCGAGTCAATCGAAGAGGAAGGCGTTCTTGAGGAAGCCGAAAGCGAAATGGTACAGTCTGCACTTGAATTCGACGAACGAACCGTTCTTGAGATACTCACACCCCGAGTTGACGTTGTGGCGATATCACTTGACAGCAATTTCGAGGAAACAAAAGCGATCATCGAGAAAGAACGTTTTTCAAGAATACCTATATACAAAGATACTATTGATAACATAGTTGGCATTCTTCACACAAGGGATTATTTGGAAGAACTCGCAAACGGCAAAACTCCGGATATCAAAACGCTTATGCAAAAACCGTTTTTCGTGTATAAAACACGCAAGCTCTCCGCGCTGCTCGCTGATTTTAAGCGCGGACACACTCACATTGGGATTGTTGCCGATGAATACGGAGGTATGCTCGGTATAGTTACAATGGAGGATTTGCTTGAGGAGCTTGTGGGCGAAATATGGGATGAAGACGAGGAAGAGCAGCTTCAATGCCGCAAGATTGGCGATCAATGTTTCGAGGTCAGCGGAGATATGCCGCTTGAGGATTTACTGGACTTATTTGAAATACCCGAAAAAGATGTCGAAACAACCAGTCATTCTGTAGGAGGCTGGGTAGTTGAGGCACTCGACAGCATACCCGAAAAAGGAGCTGTTCTGGAGAAAAACGGATTGGACATTCGCGTTCTCGCAATATCCGAACAGCGCATCAAAAAACTAATTATAAAGAGGAAGAAACAGCAATGATGATAAAAACAGCAGCTGTAATTGCAGCAATGTTGGTGGCTGTGGGCGTGCTGCAATCGACACAACCATTATACGGGGAAAACGAACCCGGCACATACGAATCCATTATTATTTCTCCCCCCGCCGATAATGACACTACGCCGGTTTTTAAATATACAAAACAATCAGACATGACGATCAGGATCACCGGGTACAACGGAGGTTCTGATGTAAATATTCCTTCTGCAATCGACTCATTGCCGGTCACAGGGATTGGCACCACAGCGTTCATCGGCAGCAATATCAAAACGGCAGTTATTCCAAAAGGTGTTACATTTATCGACAACTCGGCGTTCAAGAACTGCAAGTCACTCAAAAAGGTGACTCTCCCGAATACTTTAACGGAGATCGGACCATACGCGTTTTGCGACTGCACATCACTGAAATCAATTGTGATACCAAAAAGCGTTACATACATCGGCAACGGCGCGTTTGGCGTTACCGACGAAAAGACAGGAAAAATAAACAGCAGCAGCGACATTGTTCTTCAGTGTACCGAAGGCTCCTATGCGGAATCTTACGCAAAAGCAAACGGGCTGAAATATAAACTAATTAAGAAAGATACAGACTCGGACACAAGCTCCAAACCGACCGGTAAGGATTCGGACATAAGCTCCAAACCGACCGGTAAGGATTCAGATACAAGTTCAAAACCGACCGGTAAGAATTCGGATACCGACAGAGAACCCGTAACTCCGGAAAAACAAAAATACATGATTGGAGACGCCGACGGTGATAAATACATCACATCTGCCGACGCACTCACTGCGTTGAGAATAAGCGCGGGGCTTGATATTTCGAACGAAAAAAAGACAAAAGTATGCGACATTGACAAAGACGGACACGTTACATCTGCGGACGCGCTTGATATTTTACGACACAGCGCAGGATTAAAATCCTCATCAAGAATAGGAACATTGGAATATTAATCAGGCTTTTTACACAAAAAATCCCTGCCCTGCTATGCTTAACTGCATAGCGGAGCAGGGGAATTTATTTACATTTATCTACCTGAGCGGTTGGAATAAACGAACTCTAAAGGAACATTGATATTCAAAAGTCGGATAGAGCAAGCAAGGGGTCCGGG
>CADCOF010000329.1 GCA_902802975.1 uncultured Ruminococcus sp.
CGAACCGGCAGGTGAGACGATGTCAGCGAAGCTGACAGGGGGAGTTGTGCAAAATGACGAACAATTCAAAATTTGCTCATTTATAGTTCATTATGATTATATGAGGGGTTGTTTAAATTGAAGAATAAATTGAAAAAAAGCTTTTCTTTACTTCTTGCAGGTTTTCTTATTCTTTCATCGGGATGCGGAAACAACACAGTACCTACAGAGGCTGATCTTGAACCCGGAGAGATCACTTTTGATCTTGACAATGTAGATAACTCTACAAATGATACACCGACAAGTAACGGTACCTCTAACGAAAATAAAAATTCATCGTCAGATGGCGAATTTAACATGCTGTTTGCCGGAGATTACATTATTTATGATTCGACGTATAATTACGCAGCGACTCTTGCCAATGGAAATGGATACGATTTCAAGCCTATGGTTCGCCTTCTTCGCCCTTTTACCAAACGTAACGACCTTTGCTACTACAATCAGGAAACAATTTTGGGCGGCGAAAAAGTGGGACTTTCAAGCTATCCGTGTTTCTGCAGCCCTCAAGAGGCAGGCGATGCAATGGTTGATCTCGGCTTCAATCTTGTTTCCACGGCGACAAACCACACTTTCGATGCCGGAGAAGAAGGAATACTCGAATCGTATAAATATTGGCAGAAGCAAGATGGCGTTTTTATGACCGGTTCTTTTGACAGTCAGGCTGCACGCGATGAGATACACATTTTGGAGTGCAATGGTATTACGTACACAATGCTAGATTATACCTACGGATTGAACGGATTTATTCTTCCGGAAGGAAAGGACTACCTTGTGAATGTTTGGCCGTGTGATTTTACTTCACCAGAAGAGGATACAGAATATCAGGCGTACAAAAGGCAGGTTAAGAAAGATATTGACGCTGTTCGTGACAAAGTTGATTTCCTTATTGTTTGTATGCATGCAGGAGTGGAGTATTCTCCTACAGAAACGGATTATCAGCGTGATATGGCGAAATATCTGGCTGAATGCGGCACAAATCTTGTTATCGGGACACATCCCCATGCAATAGAGCCGGCGGAATACATTGGCGATACGCTTGTTTACTATTCGCTCGGAAATCTTTTCTGCGCACAGATGCAGGATGATTACTACAACAAAGTGACCAGTGTTATGGCGGAGATGACCGTTAAGAAGGTCAATGAGAACGGCAAAACAAAAATTGTATTTGATAATCTCAAAAATGAATTGATGTATTGCTATTACAATCAGGCAACATGGACAGATTATATGATAGTACCGTTCTCGTCTGAGGAAATAAAAACATTTTTGCCGGATTATAAAGATGTTTATGAACACTACAAAGAGATATTCTTAAATGATGACAAGTCACTTTATGTCGTTCCCTGTGCTCAATAACAGCATGTGACGGACGGCAAGCGGCGTGCCACCGCTCCCGATTCGCACACTAACTTTATAAACATAGAAAATTTTTTTACCTGCGTCCCGCTTTATATTGGGCGCGGGTTTTGTTTCGCGTTACAAATGTAGGCTTATTTGTGGATTTTTATCATTTTGTTTATTCATAGATT
Organism: uncultured Ruminococcus sp.; assembly: GCA_902802975.1. Classification (GTDB taxonomy): domain Bacteria; phylum Bacillota; class Clostridia; order Oscillospirales; family Acutalibacteraceae; genus RUG592. The sequence continues at coordinate 1,569 of CADCOF010000329.1, forward strand.
TGAGAATTATAACAGATAAATGGACATTCCAATAATATTGATTTTGTGGCAAAAACATTCGCCTATATTCCAAAAAAGCCTTTATTTTGATTTCTTTTGATAAGGAAAGTTGATTTCCGTCATAATACTGACTTTTTTCTTGACAATGTCATGATGTTTTGCTAAAATGTATACGTAGGGTTTTTAAAAGTTGTCCATAAAGCAACAGTACCGTAGGAAGTATGGGAAGGGTTTGCCTCATAAAAAACCTATATCCTCGAAATTAGATGCCCATAAAATGGAATCTTAAGCATCTGTAGGCAGGGATTACTTCACATATAAAATTAGTAATTTCATTTATTTTTACTAAAATATTATTACAACTTTGTTTTGTTTATGGTTATTTTTTTGAAATCGACAAGTTGTCGTTTTTGGAGGGTTTTTTTTGTTAATATGCAAGGAGTGTGGTACTGCAAATTCGTTTGATTCCTCCGTATGCACCAATTGTGGTGCTAGGCTTAGAACGAACCGAAGGGCAGGTACCAAAAAGAAAAAATATAAAAATAATAATCAGCCTGTTGTCCGTGAGGATATTTTCTCAACCAGTAAAGCGGATACCGGAGAGATAAATATTTCACCCGCAAGGGAAGTGTTTTCATCGGAAGAAGCGTATGAGAAAATACGAAAAGGCAATGTGCTTGAGAAAATACATGAACTTGAAGAAGAGATAGGAGAAACATCGGAGGTAGATGAATCCGAGAGTGAAATTATTGTTCCGACAGTAATAAATAGAAAAACATCTAATGATTTAATCGAAACGACTGAACAGCCCGCCAAGAAAAAATCTGATAAGAATCATGATATTCCATATCGTGTGATCGGTTCGCAAAGCAGTTCTGAAGATCAGTCAAATGTTGGAACCGACAATGCAAATAATACCGAAACGCGTGTACAGTCTTATTCCGATAATCCGAATCGCAACAGAAAAAAACGCAGACGCGGAACAAATAAAAAAGAAACGTCTGATGTCAACAATGAAACTAAGAGTAATGATAAATCTGAAACAGTGTCTACAAATATAGATGGGGAGTCTGCAGATGTCAGTGCAGTTCAAAGCATCAATAATTCATCAAACGCATCGGATAAGTCGGAAACAAAAAATAAGGAACTTGTTTCCGGTACAGCCATAAGTGTATCGGATATTTCTGTAATAAAGGAAAAAGAGCCGATTGCACCTGAAAAAGTGCGGGAAAATTCAGAGGTACGCAAAAAGAAGAAACCTGCTGCTCCTGAAACAGCACAGGAAAATTCAGAGGTACGTAAAAAGAAAAAGCACGCTGCACCCGAAACGGTGCAGGAAAATTCAGAGGTACGTAAAAAGAAAAAGCACGCTGCACCTGAAACAGAGCACGAAAATGCAGAGATGCGCAAAAAGAAAAAGCCTGCTGTACC
>CADCOF010000330.1 GCA_902802975.1 uncultured Ruminococcus sp.
GCGCTTTTCGTCCTCGTACCCTTCGGATATCTGCTTGTAGTAAATTATCAACACCGTTGCAACGAGGAATACAAAGCTCAGCACGATACCGAGATAAAACAAACCGCCGAACGTACTGTAAAAATCCTCACGGTTAGACTCACGGTCGTCAATGCCGATCGAGCTAAAGGTATGCTTGCTGTAGCTTTCCTCAGAGGCTGCCGCTGCGCTCAAAGCACTGTGAAGCATGACCTGCGCTTCGCTGTCCTTTTCCGTATCGAAATAATAATAGCTTTCAAACGACAATCTCTTGATTCCGCTGATGTCGTTCAGTGTATCAAGCCCTTTCACTGCGCTGTCCACATCGGGTACGACAAGATATATTACCGGAACAAGATACTCCATACCGCTTGTCAGCGCTTTCGGCTTTTCTCCTTTGCCGATGATGGTAAATTCTCTGCCGCCTTTGAAAGAGATCATATCTCCCTTATAATTGAATTTGTTCGATATCATTAAAGTCTCGTCGTCATTCAGCTTGATGTCTGAGCCGCCGAGCGTGTTGTAATCATCGGCAGAGATAAAATAGAACATTACAATATCGTCAAAGGAGATCGTTGTCCATTCATTAACAAGCGTCCTATCCGTTTCAACCTGCGTGCCTTGTATCTGACCCGTGACGTTAGCTGCGCTGTAGCGCACCACATTTGTCGGAATAACGTCGTTTTCACGGCATACTGCTTCTATTTCGCTTTGTACGCTTTTTATATCGTCCAGATCATTCTTATCAAGGCTGTCATACTGCATTCTTATATTGATCTCTCTCGGGTAATGTAAGTGAAGCGAGTCCTCGGAATTTGTGTACAGAGTCGTTGTGGACGATATCATTACAAGTACCATTGTCGCAAGAATGCAGATAGACGCAAGCCCTGCGCCGTTTCGTTTCATTCGATATACCATTGACGAAACTGACACAAAATGCTCGGGCTTATAATAATAGCCCTTGTTTTTCTGTAAAAGCCTGCAAAACATAACGGAACCCGCGATCATCAGAAGATACGTGCCGACGATCACTAACAGCACTGCGGCAAAAAACGCCATCAGCGCCATGATCGGATTTTCTATACCGACCGAAATACAGTAGCCGCTCACAATGAAGAGAAGCCCAAGTATGCCTAAAAGCATGTTGCCCTTCGGCGGCTTTTCTCCGACGTTTTCACTGTTCAGAAGTGCGATCGCGCTTGAATGTCTCACCTGCCTTATCGAATTTATAAACAGCAGAATAAATATGCAGCCGAAGAGTATCACTGACATATATATCGCGTGAAGGGAAACAGTTATTTTATAATTTATCTCGCCTTTTATCGCGTGAATCAGCGCAAGCTCCGCAATTTTTGAGAAGGCTATCCCGATAATCAGTCCTGTCACGACCGAAAAGATGTAAACGATCAGTGTTTCAAAGAAAAGTATCACTGCGATATTTCTCTTCCCCATTCCGAGAATATTGTAAAGACCGAATTCCTTTTTCCGTCGGCGGATCAGGAATGAATTTGTGTAGAACAGAAATATTAAGGAAAAAATCGCGATCACCCATGTTCCCAGTCCGAGGATCATGCGTATTGTGCCGCTGCCAAAGCTGTTGTCCAGAGCGTTGCTGATTTGAAGAAACGACATTATGTAGTACATCGTCACCATAGCAACGCAGGTCATAATGTATGGGAAATACATCTGCCTGTTTTTGCGTATGCCGTCAAAAGCGAGCTTTGCGTATAACCGTTTGTTCATCTTTTACCACCGCCTGTCATCATGAGTGTGAGCGTTTGAGTGATCTTTCCGTAAAGCTGATCGTCGGTATCCTTTCCGCGATAAAGCTGATGATACACCTCGCCGTCCTTGATAAAAAGCACACGGTTTGCCCTGCTTGCGGCGGCTGTTGAATGAGTTACCATGATGATCGTCTGCCCTGCATTATTCACCTGCGAGAACAAATGCAGAAGCTCGTCTGACGCACGTGAATCGAGCGCACCTGTCGGCTCGTCAGCAAGAACAAGCTGTGGATCTGTAATAAGCGCACGGGCAACTGCTGCACGCTGCTTCTGACCGCCCGACACCTCGTATGGGTACTTTTTCAGCAGATCGGATATACCGAGCATAGCGGCGATCGGCGCAAGTCTTTCGCTCATGTGCTTATGCTCCATTCCCGCAAGCACAAGCGGAAGATAGATATTATCCTCGATCGAGAATGTGTCCAATAAATTGAACTCCTGAAAGACAAAGCCGAGATGATCTCTGCGAAATGACGCCAGCTGCTTATCGGGCAGCCTTGTAATGTCCTCGCCGTTCAGCAGTACGCTGCCTGCGGTCGGTCTGTCGAGCGCCGCCAGGATATTAAGCAGCGTTGTCTTTCCCGATCCTGATTCACCCATAACGGCAACGTATTCGCCCTTCTCTACGGTAAAGTTGACGTTTTTAAGCGCCGTCACCTCGTTGGCGCCATTGCGTGTTGTGTAAACCTTTTTTAATGATGTGATCTCTAAAAAACTCATTTTTTATACCTCCTTGTGCTATTATCATATCACACACAGGAACTGTCTTCCATAGATTTGGCTTACATCTGCCTTACAATTATGTAAGGTTGCAGATCAAAGCAAATCCCATACCGTATTCCTATTACCGGTATGGGAAATTGTTTATGAATATATCTTTTTGTCAAGATTAAGCCGCACCGTCGTTCCCTTGTCGATCTCGGATTCGATCGTGATTGGCACGCCGAGCTTAGTGCAAATCTCTTTGCACAAATACAGACCGATGCCGCTTGCGCCGCTGTACTCTCTGCCGTGCAGCCCCGTGAAGCCCTTTTCGAAAACTCGCGGTATATCTTCGGGGGCAATGCCTATACCCGTATCGGAAATGCAGAGTGTTTTCGGTTTTTCCACGGTGATCGTGACTGAACCGTTTTTTGTGTATTTGAGGGCATTTGAGAGAATCTGCCCTATCACGAATGAAAGCCACTTCTCGTCGGTAATAACAGAAACGCTTGTTACCTCAAAATTCAGGCTGATATTTTTCATGATAAAATCGCCGCGCAGTCTGCGGATATTTTCCTTTAAAAGCTTATCAAGATTTATCTCACGGAAAACATAGTCCGTTGTGTCGGACTCCATTCTGAGGTATGTCAGCACCATATCAACGTACTGCTCGATGTGCAGCAAATCCGAGCTTAGCTTGCGCGAGAGCGAGGTGTCCTCCCGCTTCAGATGCAGGCGCATTGACGCTATGGGCGTTTTTATCTGATGAACCCATGTCGTGTAATAGTCGATCATATCGTCGTACATCTTCGTCAACTGCCGTTCTGTATCGTGCTTTTCATCACAGATATGGTCGATGATACTGCGGTAATCACTATCTGCCACAGATGAAAATGACTCAAGCTGCGAGCGTATAGCGACATCTGAACGTTCTTTCAATTCAACAAGCATTTTGTGTTTTTTGTAATCACTCACA
>CADCOF010000331.1 GCA_902802975.1 uncultured Ruminococcus sp.
CGGGGACGGTTCCCAACCGCCGTAAGGCGGTGGAGGGGTTCATGCTCAGAACTTTTGGCACAGTCTGAATGTGCAATGTGCAATGAATGCTCGCTGTGAGTTTCTCACTTTCGATCACAATTTTTTGCACTCCACAAAATTATTGCCGTTGTAATAAAGTTTAAATTTTACAAATAATTCCATTTTTTACTTTTACTGTCAATAGTAGCCTCCGTCCGTGCCGAGTATCTGACCCGTGATAAAGTCAGAGCTTTCGGATACAAAAAACGATACCGCGTGGGCAACATCTTCAGGTGTGCCGAGTCTTCCGACCGGGGTGTCATATGCAAGCTGCCGGAGAGTCTCTTCGCTGCACTCTTCCGTTAACATATCGGTGAGAATACACCCCGGCGCGACTGCGTTTACGGTTATTCCCGACGGTGCGACCTCTTTCGCAAGTGCCTTTGTAAGCCCGATCACGCCCGCCTTTACTGCGGAGTAATGAACTTCGCAGGACGCGCCGTGAACGCCCCACACAGATGAAATGTTCACAATGCGCCCCGATTTGTTGTGTATCATATTGGGCAAAACAGCCTGACAGCAGTTGAAAACGCCGTCAAGACACACGCCCTCCATGCGGTGCCACTCATCAAGAGTGATATCGCCAAACAGCTTGATTTGCGATATGCCCGCGTTGTTTATGAGTGCATAAATATTTCCGTATTCCGACAAGGCGCAGCTGATCATATTTTTCACCTGTGACGCGTCCGATACATCGCAGCGAAAAATTATTCCGCGCCCGCCCATATTCTCAATATTATTTAATACGGCTTTTGCGGCAGCTTTGTCGAAATTGTAATTTATCACAACCGGCAGTCCCATCTCCGACATTTTCAGCGAAATTGCTTTGCCAATGCCCCTCGAACCGCCGGTCACAATTGCGCAGCCTTTATTCATCATGGAGCAAAACGCGTGTCATTTCACCGACATATATACGATGATAATCGTTGCCGTGATAGTACTGCATAACTGATTGATCTATAATTGACTCCGGGTTCATATCCTGAGAGTACATTTTGCGGCATATTACCACAGTGTTAGCCTGTTCAAAATACGGTGCCTTTTCCTCAAAAACGGGAGTAAGCCCGGTGACCTTAGCTTTGTTGACATCTCTGCCTGAGTTTGTGCCGCAGAATTTCAGAGCGCGCGCCCAGTTTTTTCCAAAAAACGAAAGAGAAAAATACTCGTTATTTTCAATAAATTCATACGTATAACGTTGAGGTCGAATAAATATAAATACGACCGATTTATTCCAGAGGATACCCATACCGCCCCAACTGGCTGTCATTGTGTTGTATTTCTCTTCGTTTCCGGCTGTTACGAGCATCCAGTCTGTTCCAAGTGATCTCATGATGTTACCTTCAAGTTCGAATGGTGCGACAATCTGCATAATGATTCTCCTTTACTGTTAATGAAAATGTGGTCAACGATTGCAGAATGTAAAAAACAACTATTTTTTCAAGAAATTTCGATATTACACTTGAAAAAAAGTTCGAAAAACATTATACTATACTTGTGTCCCTTATGTCAAATGGGAAAAAGAATTATACAAATAAAATTTTATATTAATTTGTAATGCGTAATTGATGTTTGTTTTCACTTTTTCTCTCGAACATTAATTATCGCATTCAAAAAATGTATTGTCGTTGTGATAAATTGTCGTATTTCACCCATTGCACATTGCTAATTGCACATTGAATATTGCACAGTTATATTCGCAATAATGCGTGTATATGCATCAAAACTGATAAAAATGAATAAATATTCACTAAACGCTTGAAATTTTGCATAAAACGTGTATAATTAATACCATAATTCATTTTTTGGTGTGTAAATCACGCATATTCGGTTTGGAGAATGATTAGTGGCTAGTGATTAACTCCACACTCCACACTCCACTCTCCAAACTCAACACTAAAAAATTGTACGGAGGTCTTTAAAATGGCTAAATCAAAAAAAGAAATCAAAAAAGTTGTTCTCGCATATTCCGGTGGACTTGACACATCGATCATTATCCCGTGGCTTAAGGAGAACTACAATAATTGTGAAGTTATCGCAGTAAGCGGCGACGTTGGACAGGGAACCGAGCTTGACGGTCTTGAAGAGAAGGCACTTGCAACAGGCGCATCGAAGCTCTACATCGAAGACCTTAACAAGGAATTCGTTGAGGATTTCATCTGGCCTACACTTAAGGCTGACGCTGTTTATGAAGGCAAATACCTTCTTGGTACATCATTTGCAAGACCGATTATTGCAAAGAGAATTGTCGAGATCGCAAAGGCTGAGGGCGCAGACGCTATTTGCCACGGCTGCACAGGCAAGGGCAACGACCAGGTTCGTTTTGAGCTGACAATCAAGGCGTTCGCACCCGATATGCAGATCATCGCACCATGGAGAACATGGGAGTTTAAGTCGAGAGAAGAAGAAATCGCATACGCAGAGGAAAAGGGTATCCCGCTCAAGATAAACAGAGAGACAAATTATTCAAAAGACAAGAACCTTTGGCATTTGTCACACGAGGGTCTTGACCTTGAGAATCCCGCAAACGAGCCTATGTACAACAAAGAGGGCTTCCTGGAGCTTGGCGTATCGCCGGAGCAGGCACCCGACAAGCCGACATACGTTACAATTTCGTTTGAGAAGGGTATCCCGACAGCAATCGACGGCGAGAAGCTTGACGCTGTAGAGATCGTTAAGAAGCTCAACAAGCTTGGCGGCGAGAACGGTATCGGCATAACAGACATGGTTGAGAACCGTCTTGTAGGCATGAAGGCAAGAGGCGTATACGAGACTCCCGGCGGCACAATTTTGTATGCAGCACACGCAAAGCTTGAGGAAATCTGCCTTGACAGAGACACACTTCACTATAAGCAGAACGTTGCTAACCGTTTTGCAGAGCTTGTATATTTCGGTCAGTGGTACACACCGCTCCGAGAGGCACTTTCGGCATTTGTAGACAGCACACAGGAAACTGTTACAGGTGACGTTAAGTTCAAGCTGTACAAGGGCAACATCATTGATGCAGGCGTTACATCACCGTATTCACTCTATGACGAAGAAATCGCAACATTCGATGAAGACGAGGTTTACGATCAGAACGATTCCGCAGGATTTATCAATTTGTTTGGTTTGCCGATCAAGGTGCAGGCAAAGAAGAAGGGTCTGTAAGTAATCATTTTTTCAGTTTTTATTCAAATACAAACTTTTTTGGTCTGCGCCTAACGATAAGGGAGTCGTGCCGGGCACGACGGGGGCGCGGGCATAAAAATTGATAAACATCAAAAGTAAAGGCGCGAATTGGGAGCGGCGGCACGCCGCAAGATACGTTTCAGGGAGGGCAAAAACAATGCCCTCCCATAAAGCTTTTTCAAGCCCACTATATTATTCAAATGTAAAATATATGAGGTGAACATATATGCAGTTGTGGAAAGGCAGATTTCAGAAAGCCTTGAGCAAGACAACAAACGATTTTAATTCTTCTATTTCTTTCGACAGCAGAATGTATAAAGAGGATATCGAGGGCAGCATTGCCCACTCAAAAATGCTGGGCGAATGCGGCATTATATCCAAAGAAGAAGCCGATAAGATTGGTGAAGGATTAAGAGAAATATTGAGCGA
>CADCOF010000332.1 GCA_902802975.1 uncultured Ruminococcus sp.
CGGTTACGGTTACGATTTCGATTGTAATTATTTCCGTTCCTGTTCTCACGGTTATTATCCCGGTTATTGTTACCCTGCGTGTTCTCAAGGTTACTATCGCCCATGTTTTCTCACACTCCACACTCCACTCTCAAAACTCAACACTCAACATGCTCGTCTGTATCAGAATCTGAAATACAAGAACGGATTACTCGTAGCGTCAACAAGCAGCAGCGAGCTTACAGCAAGAACTGCCACACAATATGCAACTTTCAGAATCTGACCTACAGTAATGCTCTTGACTGTCTTGTCAACAAGCTTGCCGAGCCACTCACTGACAGGCAAACAAGCCACAATCGCAGCTGCGATAAGGAAACAATTGTTGATAAGCGACGTTGACGAGATTGTGTCGGTAATTGCGTTGCCGTTTGCGCCGACAAGATTTTTGAAGAAGTTGCCAAGCTGCGCAAAATCTTCAAAATAGAAAATACCGAAGCCGACAATTATAATTATCTTACTGTAAATATGTGTTACGACTGTAGGTATTGCTTTCATGCGTTTCTTTCCGACAAGCTGTTCAATGAAAATAAATATGCCGAAATACAAGCCCCATATGATATAGTTCCACGACGCGCCGTGCCACATACCTGTGCAGAACCACACCAAAAACAGGTTAAAACGCGGGTGAATTTTTCCTTTGATCGGAATATAAAGCACGTAATCACGGAAGAACGAACCCAAAGAAATATGCCATCTCTGCCAGAATTCGGCAATATTACGGCAAATAAACGGATATCTGAAGTTCTCGTCAAAATGGAAACCAAAAATACGACCAAGACCTATCGCCATATCGGAGTAACCGCTGAAATCAAAATACACGTACATAGCATATACTATAACGGTATACCATGTACCGAATACAGAGAGACCCGATATATCGCCTCCGAAAAAGTCCTCAACGATAGCCCACAAATTATTTGCCAAAACGACCTTTTTTGCAAGACCTATCATAAAGCGGCATGAACCGTCTGCAAGGTCGGTTATGGTTGTTTTACGGTTCTCTATCTCATTTTCAACAATGCTGTAGCGAACAATAGGACCCGCGATAAGCTGTGGGAAAAGAGAAACGTACAGCAAAAATTTGAAATAGCTCTTCTGCACCTTGACTTTGCCCCAGTAACAGTCTATGACATACGAAAGTATCTGGAAGGTATAGAAGCTGATACCGATAGGCAGCGTAATATTCGGCACAGGAATATTGAGAAACGGGAGCGCATTCAGATTCTCAACAATAAAGCCGAGATATTTGAATATTATCAGCATTCCGAGGCTGAAAACAAGCGAGCCGGTAAGCGCGAGTTTTCCGAGCTTATCTTCCCTATGTTTATCGATCTGCAGACCCAACAGCCAGTTGACGATCGTGCTGAGGATAAGCAAAAACACAACCTTCGGTTCGCCCCACGCGTAAAACAGCAGAGAAAAAACTATCAGCACTGCGTTTTTGTACTTTATATTCTTATTAAAAAAATAAAATATCAAGCAAAGGGGCAAGAAAATATACAGAAAAAACAGATCTGCAAAAACCATGTCGTACTCCTTTTTCTAAATTATTAGTTGTTAACCGATAACAACACACAAATAATTATAATACAAGCTTTTCCAAAAAGCAATAAATAATAACCATATCTCGCAACAAATTTCTAAGTGCGTTCAACTAAACTTTTGTGCGGGGTGCCCATGCGGCGGCGGGCATGCGCCCGCGGGCAATTCGCGGTTTTACTTTTTTGTTATAGTAGCTTTAATGCACGCGTGCCCCGTCGTGCCCGGCACGACTCCTTTTGTGTTAAACAAGAAACTAAGCTCCTTGTTTAAAAACTATGATTGAAAAACATATTGTTTTATGATAAAATGAAATAAAAAACAAAAAGGAGTAATCATCTATGGTCATGTTTCTCGTAATCTTCGCAGCGGCACTTTTGTTCAGCAGCATCGGATTCAAAAAATACGTGTGGTTCATCTCGCTGGGCTATGGCTTCGCTGTAGCGGCTATCGGCGTTGTTCTGCTCATCGCATTCGCAAAAAGTCTCTCTGCGTCAACCGCTCTCGCGTGTGTGCTTTTCATTATATATGGTCTTCGTCTAGGCGGTTATCTCGCTGTTCGCGAACTCAAAAGCACCGCGTATAACGACAAAATGAAAACAGAGATCAAATCGGGCAAAGGTATGTCTATCGGCGCAAAAATCGCCATATGGACGAGTGCCGCACTTTTGTATGCCTGCGAAACGTCGCCCGTTCTGTTTCGCCTTCAAAGCGGTAAAACAAGCGTGCTGCTTATCGTCGGAATGATCATCAGCGTTATAGGGCTTGTTTTTGAATCTCTCGCCGATTTTCAGAAAAACCAAGCCAAGAAAAAGAACCCGAAAAGATTTGTTGATACAGGACTTTACAAGATTGTCCGCTGCCCGAATTACTTCGGCGAAATGCTGTTCTGGACAGGTGTTTTTGTGGGCGGTCTGAACATTTACAGCAATGTCTGGCAGTGGATCGCTGTTTTGCTTGGATATCTTGGCATTATATATGTTATGTTTGGCGGTGCAAGGCGTCTTGAAATGCGTCAGAACAGAACATACGGCAGCGACCCCGAATATAAAGAATACGTATCAAAAACGCCAATAATGATACCGCTTATCCCGCTGTACAGCGTTGAAAAATACAAGTGGCTTGTGGCGTAAAACTAATATTCAATGTGCAATGTGCAGTGTTCAATGTGCAATGTGCAATGGTGTGATATGCGATAGTTTACCACAACGACAATAATTCATTTGAGTGCGAAAATTTGTGATCGAAAGTGAAAAACTTAGATCGAGCGTTCATTGCACATTGCACATTGCACATTGCTAATTGCTAATAGTCTTCCGGAGTTATAAAAAGTATGAATAAAAAAATTGTCTCGAACCTGCTTCTTCTGCTCGTTGCCTTC
>CADCOF010000333.1 GCA_902802975.1 uncultured Ruminococcus sp.
ACGCTTGAGGATATTTACAGGTGAATGAATCAAACTATCGCACCCATACTTTATCCGAATTATCCCTCAAATCCCCCATTTTTCACCCCGTCCGTGACGTTTCTGAAAAAAAGTGCACCAAAAGTGCACCAAAACAAAAAAAATGATCCCGAAAAACCGCACAACCATGCGCTTTTCGGGATTTTGGCTACTATTCGTACTCAATAGTTGCCGGTGGTTTGCTCGTAATATCATAAACAACTCTGTTAACGTGCTTTACCTCATTTACAATTCTCGAGGAAGCACGCTCAAGCGTCTCGTAGGGAACACGAGTAAATGTTGCCGTCATAAAATCCACAGTTGTTACGCTGCGCAGTGCGATCATATAATCATACGTGCGGTAATCGCCCATAACGCCAACGCTCTTTACATTTGTCAGTGCGGCAAAATATTGATTTGCGTATTTATTTACGCCGTCACGCTCCATCTCCTCTCGGAAAATATAGTCCGCGTCACGGAGGATATCAAGCTTTTCTTTTGTAATGTCGCCGATAACTCTGATAGCAAGTCCGGGACCCGGGAACGGCTGACGATCAACCAGCTTGTCGGGAATGCCAAGTTCTCTGCCAACAGCTCGAACTTCGTCCTTAAATAAATCTCTCAGCGGTTCGACTATCTCTTTGAAATCAACATGATCGGGCAATCCGCCTACATTGTGATGACTTTTGATCGTTGCGCCTATGCCCTTGCCGCTTTCCACAACATCGGGGTATATCGTGCCCTGAACAAGAAAATCAACTGCACCGATCTTCTTTGCCTCTTCCTCAAATACCTTGATGAACTCTTCACCGATGATCTTGCGCTTGCGTTCAGGGTCTTCAACGCCAGCAAGTTTTGTCAAAAATCTTTCCTCGGCATCTACTCTAACAAATTTTGACTTAAAACGTTTGCCAAATACCTCTTCTACCTCGTCACCCTCGTTTTTTCTGAGCAAACCGTGATCGACAAAAATACAAGTCAAATTCTCTCCGATCGCCTCGTTCATGAGCGCGGCTGCAACAGAACTGTCCACACCGCCCGACAATGCGCAAAGTGCTTTTCCGTTGCCGATCTTCGCACGGAGAGCTTTTACCGTTTCCGTCACGAAAGAAGACATTTTCCAGCTGCCCGAACAGCCGCATATTTTCTTCACAAAATTGTCGATAATCTTGATTCCGTTAACTGTATTGTTTACTTCTGCATGAAACTGTATACCGTAAAAATTCTTCTCGCTGTTCTCAATAGCCGCGTTCGGACACGATGGCGTTCTTGCAATTGTTCTGAAACCCTCCGGCAGCGTTCCAACATAATCGGTATGAGACATCAAGCAAATATTCTTGTCACCGAATCCGTCGAACAAAACAGAACTTTCAAAATCTACATCTGTTTCGCCGTATTCGCGTTTATCAGCACGCATGACCTCACCGCCTAAGGTGTGAGTCATGATTTGCATACCATAGCATATTCCAAGCACAGGTATACCAAGATCAAAAATAGCCGGGTCACATTTCGGCGCATCGTCACCATAAACGCTTGCTGGTCCGCCTGTAAAAATAACGCCTTTCGCGCCTCGTGCTTTTATTTCGTCCGCTGTTGTATCGTGTCTGACAATTTCACAGTATACGTTACACTCACGCACTCTTCTGGCGATAAGCTGATTATACTGACCGCAGAAATCAAGAATTAAGATAAGCTCGTCTTTTTGCTGCATGAAAGCTTCCTCCGTTTCAATATATATATTAATTATAATACACAGTCTTACAATAATCAAGTGCGTTCTGAAACTTTGAATAATTTTTACTTTTTTGCTAAAAATGGATAGCAAGTAAACTTCCCAAATGCCCAATAACACAAGCAAACATGAGCCTGAGGTCGATTAACATACTTTGTGCAAGAATATTTTCTACCTGAGCGGTTGGAATTTCGATACAATAATTGTAACTATTCAGAATACAAAAGTTCTCTATCGAACGAATTTCATTTCTC